>JADFRO010000172.1 GCA_022561255.1 Planctomycetota bacterium
CGGTTTTCGTCCCCCCTTATTAAGGGGGGACTACAGGGGGGTCTGTCGCGTCCCGAAAAAACCTCCCCCGACCCCTCCTTGGTAAGGAGGGGAGAAAAACTCGAACAACCTTTCCAGAAACGGTACCGGTTAATCCACGCCGCCTTACGGACGCCGACGCCCACGGCGCCCCGTTTCCCGTCGAAACGCACCCTACCCCACTCGCGTTCGGCTGGCCAGAACTCACAGACACCCTATCCGCGGACGGATTATGGTTGGAACCCGCTGGTCATCCGCTAGAATGCCGCTCACGTCGGAGAGCGGTCCGACAAGGAGGCTCGACCGTGCTACGAATCCTCATCGCCTTTTCACTCATTCCAGCACCGACGGCGAGCGTGCTCCGCGCTGCGGACCCGAACGTGAGTCCCTGCTGGGATCTGCGCGACTTCGCCGACTTCCAAAACGACCTCGGCCGGCGAATGTCGCCGCGGTCGGTAACAAGCTCCGACCTTAACGGCGACGCACGCGTCGATCTCGCAGACTACGCATTACTGTTTGCTCAGTGCCCTGAAGAGCCGGCGCAGCGCGATCAACCCGAACCACCGCCGACGCTCGCCCGAATCATCATCGTACTCGTCGTCGCGCTGATCGTTTACATGGCACTGACGGATGAAAACTCTCACCATCACGAACGGTGGTGGGATTAGCAAGTCACTTCACGTCGTCGCCGACGCAACGGCGCCAGGCGCATCACGATTCACGATGAAGAATCAGCAGGAACCCTCGACGAAGGTAGGTGGAAACGCCTGCCACGGAGTTGACCGGAGAGCTCGAAATGGCTGACATAACTGGAGACGAAGGGACTCGAACCCTCGACCTTCGCATTGCGAACGCGACGCTCTCCCAACTGAGCTACGTCCCCGGCAAGTCAGCGACCACCGTATCTCCTGCACCGCGAACGTCAAGGTCTTACGGACTACAGGCTCCGTCAACCAGGTCGAAAACGCGGATTTAGATTCGTGTCAAGAGCGTCGGATCGCGGCGAACGTAGCGTTCGACGGTTGTGGCATAGGATTGCATGGCGGTTGAGATGGCCGACGATTCGTCGGTATCCGCCTCGTAGTCGATCAGCCCGTCGACCAACTCAAGGCGATACCGAAAATTCGGCTCTGAAAACACGAAGGCCTGGAGCACGCCGGCCTTGCAGCGCCGGGCGATGCGTAAGGGGCCGGACAAAAACTTGCGACGCTCACCGAAGATCGTGACCTCCTCGGTCTTCTGGCTTTCATGACGAACCCGGTTCACGTCCATCGCGCTTCCGAGCACGTAGCCCTCCTTCAAACACCGAAAAACATCACGCGGAAAGCTGTCGGCGAACAAGACGCGCATGCGATGAAAATCCGGGTAGTGAAGATCGAAGCGGCGCTGAACGTACCGCCGCAGCGCCCCTTCGTTACGATCTCGCACCGCAGCCGGTCGGTAGCCGTTCAGCGCGAGCAACATGGCCAGTACGTGATGCGAGCCGTGATGCGACATGGCCAGGTACAGCCCGTTGCCTCGCGCGAGCGCTTCGTCGATCAGCCCTCGGTTGGGAATCGAAAGCAGCGAAGCCGCCTGGTCTCGCGGAATGCGATCGACGATGAGGTAGAAGAGCTTGTCGCAGCGTGTGCGAATGAAAAATTCGCGCCCCAAACGCCGGCGCTCCTTCCGCGACGGCGCATGATCCAAGACGCGAACAACGGCTTTGTCGAAACGGCGGCGGCGCTTATAGTCAACGCACCACTCGATCGTCCCGAACATGCGCCCAAAACGGTACAAGCCGCGAAGCGTGAGACAATAAAGCAACCCCGTGGTCACGGCGTGGGCAATCGAGAACGAAACCCACTCCCACAGCGAGAGCTCAATCGACGCCGTATCCGTCCGTGGCGGCGCCGCCGGCGGCGGCTCGGACACGTCGGACTTATGGCTCAACAGTGCGCTTTGTTCGTCCATGGGATCCCATCGGCTTGGCGGTGAAACCTCGCCGACCGAAACCTTAGCATCGCCTCACGAACCCGGCAAGAAACGCGTGCAGTTCACCGGCGAAGACGATAAACTCCCGCCATGATTACGATCGGTCGCTATGAGATCAGGTCCATCGTCGCGGGCACGCTGCGTCTCGACGGTGGCGCCATGTTCGGTGTCGTGCCCAAGGTGCTCTGGCAAAACGTTGCCGACGTCGACGACTCCAACCGGATTCTCCTCGCAACGCGCGTCCTGATCGCCGTGGATCGCGAGGCTGGACGCACCATCCTCGTTGATTCCGGCTGCGGATCCAAGTGGGACGCTCGGGGCGCCCAGCGCTACGCGATCCACTACGACGAAACCGCCGTTCCCAACGCACTCGAATCCATGGGACTCGGCGTCGGCGACGTCACCGACGTGATCATCACGCATTTACACTTCGATCACAGCGGCGGCCTCACCGAGTGGTACGATCAGCCCGGCGGACCCACGCAGCTGCGCTACCCAAAAGCCCGACACTGGATCCACAAGAAGCACTGGGAACACGCCAAGAACCCGTCGCCGAAGGACAGCGGTTCGTTCGTGCCGGAGGACTTTAGCCTCCTAGCGGACAAGGGCGTGCTGTGTTGGATCGAAGGCGACAACCCGGCGTGCGAAATTCCGGGCATGGAATGGTTCGTATCTCATGGCCACACGCCGGGACAATTGCACCCACGATTCACCGGCGAGGGAAGCTCGCTATTGTTCGTCGGTGACCTTGCGCCGACCGTAGCACATCTCCGCCTGAGCTGGCTGATGGCCTTCGACGTCGAGCCGCTCGTGACGATTCGCGAAAAGACGGGGGTACTCCGTAAGTGCATAGACGATAGCCTGATGCTCGCCTTCCCCCACGATCCGACGGTCGGCGGCGTAATGATCGAGGGAACCATAGAGCGTCCCATCGTCAGCCGGACCCTGGACTTGGACTAAGCCGCTCCGTGTGTGAAACCCGACTAGATCGCTGAGGCTCTCACCCCCTCGCTGGCGAGGAGCGTTCGGGGGCATGTCAGGGATTCGCGGTTTCTGCAAGGGCCCAGCGAAAGGGTACGACGCCTAGCGCACGATAGATAGAAACGCGGGGCGAATGCGAACACTCGCCCCGCGTAAGCTGTGTACGTCAAGCACTTTTCTCGGAACCGCGCCGCTACCTAAGTCGGAAATCCCGACGAGTAGGGCGAACAGCTAGACCCGGAAAAGCAAGCGGCTACTAGCCACCGTCGCCACCGCCGAGACCGCCGAGTAGCGTGCTCGCATCGGGTAGGAAGCCCGTCACGATACCACCGAGGTAGTGGTTAATCACCGACGTGCCGAGACGTTCCAGGTTCAGATTCAGGCAGCCCAAGCCGCCGAAGATGAATCCCGACGCCATGAGCACAAGAACGCTCTTCTTTACTTTCATCATCTGCAGATCTCCTTTGAGAAACGGTTTGCGATATCACTCACCCTACAAAAAAACCCTGACAGGTACCTGATAAGCAAAAAGCAAACATAGGCTTGCCGGGGGACTACCCGGCTCATTCCACACGTTACAAAGTCGATGCGGGTCCGCCCCCGCACGAAAACACGTCAGTTCTGCGAGGTCGACGAGAAACCCATGAGACCCTCGCCCGTGCTCCCGCATGGCGCCGAGACAACAATGCCCCGGTGAACGCTTTATTTCCTTTGAGCAGCGACCAGAGCAACGCGCCCAGCCATTCCAGCCCGCGCCGGCTGGCTTCGGCATTTACGCCCTTATCGGGCACACGCGAGAGGCCGCATGATACTTTCTCGTAAACCGAGCGCAAAACCAAACCCAGCTCACGACGGAACGACACTGAATTCCAAACACCGACGAACGCTCCATAGCCGCGATCCGCCGAACCAGCGGGGAACCATCGCACAGCGACACGGGCGTGTCAAGACAAATGATCCGCATGAAATCAAAAAAAATGGTTCCGCTCCGGCGGTGGGGTGGTATACTGAGCACGTCGTTAGGTCGAATCGCGTGCGTGGCTGGCCCAGCCGTCCGTACCTTCGGGGTCGTCGTTCAAGGCCCTCAAACTATCGCAAAACCTTGCTAAAAATAAGGTTACATTCAGGCAACCACCACCCAGGGGTCGTCCGAACGAAGGCGCACGAAGCCCTAGACACAATGCCGCAAAATGTCAAATAGAGCAGGGAGACGCCTGTTAAATCAGGGACAATAGCGTGGCGAACGTAACAGGAATTTTCGAGGCAACGGGACAATCGGGCGGCTTTCTGCGGTCGGCGGAGGCGAACTATCGTGTCCAAACGAGCGATAGCGTTGTGACACCGCAGATCTGTCGAGCATTCGGCCTGCGCGGCGGCGAAACGATCGTAGGCAGCACACGGAGCGCCCGCGGGAAAAGGAATTCGCGCGTCAGCGAGCTGCATGAGCTCGAGACCATCAACGGTCGTCCCGCAGCCGACTATGAACAGGCCAAGCCGTTCGAGGAGCTCACGGCGATCGATCCGGAAACGGCGCTTCAGTTCGAGGCGCCCGGCGGTTCGCTGTCGATGCGGGTGATCGACTTGATGACTCCGATCGGTCTGGGGCAACGAGGACTCATCGTCGCCCCACCGCGCACCGGTAAGACGATGCTGCTGCAGCAGATGGCGTTCGGCGTCGCGGCCAACCATCCCGACGTCCACGTGATCGTCCTTCTCATCGACGAACGTCCCGAGGAGGTCACCGACATGCGCCGCACCGTTGCCGGTGAGGTGGTCGCCAGCAGCAACGACCACGACGTCGCCAGTCACGTGCGCATCGCACGACTGGTGAGCCAGAAGGCCAAACGCATGGTGGAGTCAGGCCGCGACGTGCTGATCCTGCTTGATTCTCTGACCCGACTTGGGCGCGCGTTTAACGCATCCATCCGTGGCGGCGGGCGCATCATGTCGGGCGGGCTGTCCGTCGGCGCACTCACCGAACCGAAGGCGATCTTCGGCGCTGCGCGAAACGTGGAAAACGGCGGGTCGCTGACGATCATCGCTTCCGCGTTGATCGAAACGGGCAGTCGCATGGACGACGTCATTTTCAACGAGTTCAAGGGAACGGGCAACATGGAGATCATGCTGTCGCGTGAATTGGCAGATCGCCGCCTTTGGCCGGCCATCGATCTGAATCAGTCCGGAACTCGCAAGGAGGAACGCCTCTTGTCACCCGAGGCGTTGGAGGTCTCGCACAAGATTCGGCGTACGCTGATGGACCGAGGCCCGATGCGTTCCATGGAAACGCTGCTGGAAGCGCTGGAGAGGTACCCGACCAACGCCGAATTCGTGGCCAAGTTCGCCGAACACAGGTGGCGATAGGCTCGGCGCACTGCGTACCGGCCGTCGCTCGCTCTTTCGGATTCGATGATACGAACGGCGAGGCGAGTGCAAGGGGGGCCCCACCCTTCGCCTACGGCGAAGCGTGGGAGACGAACGAAAGCCGGGGCCGTCAGGTGGTCTGTCCGTCCCCCACCCTTGCTGTGCAAGGATGGGGCACCAGCGTCGATTAATGGGTGAGGCTGAACAGAGCCGCGCCCGTGAGGAAGCGGACGATTGGAAATCGTGGGGGCGCTCCGCAGGAGGTTCGCTCTCCGCAGGAGGTTCGCTCTCCGCAGGAGGCTCGCTCTCCGCAGGAGCGGCTCGGGAAAACACGTCAGTCGATGCGTCACGGAAGGCTAACAGCGTTCGGTTCCCCGAAACCAAGGAGATGCCCATGATTCGCAGGAATTGTTTGGCGCTGTCGATGTGCATGCTGGCCGCTCTGGTCGCTTCGAGTTTCTTGCCGGCGCACGTCCAGGCGAACGGCGGCGCCGATCTACAGACCGCCTCGGCCAAGGAACAATTAAAGTCACTCCACTGGATTCAGGGCACCTGGGGCAAGACGGACGGTGAGGACGTTCTGGACGAGGTGTGAAGCGCTCCGTCGGGCGACTCGATGATGGGCGTCTTCCGATGGACGAAGGGCGGCAAGGTCTCGCTGTTCGAGCTGCTTACGATCACGATCGACGATGGCCGGCTCGTTTTTCGATTTCGCCACTTCAGTCGCGAGCAGGTTCCGTGGGAGGGTAAAGACGACGCGCTGACTTTCTACCTTAAGAGCATCAAGGACGGCGAGGTCGTGTTCGAGAATCCCAAGCAGGACGACATGAACCGCTTCATGTTTCGTCGCGTAGGCAGTGACAAGCTACTCGTTCGAGTTGAGGGCCACCATGAGGGCAAGCCGCCCAGCGTGATGGAGTTCCTTTACACGCGAGGGAATTGATCGTCGCGATCCAAGCAGGGCTCCGACGATCCGTCTGACAGACCGAGGCGCATGCCATGTCTCGGTGTCCCGAGCCGCGGGCTCTCCTGCGGAGCGCAGCTCTGCCCGCCGCAACCCGCGGTTCGGAGCTAGCTTGCCGTCCTTCGGATCACGATCGTTCCAGCGGCCGCTAGGAGGATGGTGAGGATTGCCAAACTCCACGCGGACATGGCCGGGATCACCTGAGGACGGAACACATACGCCGCTCCAAAATCGCTACCTTCGACAGAGTCGTGGTTGGGTGCTCCAATCACAACGGCGCCGTCACTTACGGAGATAGAATTTCCGAATGTGTCACCGGTTCCA
>JADFRO010000173.1 GCA_022561255.1 Planctomycetota bacterium
AGTCGTACCGCCAAACGCCGCACCGAATAGTATTGCGATAATAATCGGCGCTATGAGCCCCTCCGGGTCAACCGAGTTTTCCGGGTCACCACCAACATACCCGTATAGATTCAAGTCTCCCCCAGCATAACCGATCGGATCGCGCCGCAGCCAATTTCCAAGCTCGGCGTGCAGAAAACGATTCCGCGCGAGGTACAGGCCTGTCTCCGCGTCGTAACGATACCCGGCAAACCGCAGCGTGTTGTCGTAACTGCTCGTGCTGCGGGTGCTGCCCCAGGTGCTGTCGTAAATGGTCGGGCCACCGTAGGGATTATACACATAACGCTCGATCGCGTCGCCGGCCGTGTCGACGAGCGAGGTGATGTTGCAGTTGGCGTCGTTGACCGTGTTGACCACCACGTCATTCACTTCGTCGCAGGAATCGTCCGTGCAAGCCACACCGTCGTCGCAATCGGCGTTCAAGATGCAGGCGGAGCAGGACTCGGTCCTTTCTTCGCAGATCGGCGTGAATGAAAGAGGGTCGCACGGATCTCCGCTCGCGACACAGCCTTCGACATCGGCGTCTTCGCTATTGGGGTCACATGTCTCGGTCCCGGTGCAGAACAGGCCGTCGTTGCAGCGTGGGTCCGAGTCCGTGTTCTCACACGTGCCGGCGTTACAAATATCAACGGTGCATTCGATGCCGTCGTCACAATCTGCATCGTCGCTGCAGTCCACACAGTTCCCCGTGACCGGATCGCAGGTCTGGGTGCCGCAGTCCGTTGCGGTGCCGGCGCAAACGCCATCAGCACAAGCATCGCCGGTGGTACACGCGTCGGTGTCGTCACAGGCGTCGGTGTTGTTCGCGTTTACACAAGCACCACCTTCGCACGAATCATCCGTACAATCGTTCCCATCGTCGCACTCCGTACCGCTCGTACACGCCATTATGTCGCATTCGCCGGTGTCCGTATTACACGTGCCGGCTGTACAGTTGTCCGTGTTGCTGCAAACGTCATTTGCGCATGCGTCATCAGTGCAGTCGATGCCATCGTCGCAATCGAGTAGGGTTCCCGAGGCGCACGCACCATCTACGCACGTTTCGTCACCGTTGCATGCATCGCCGTCGTCGCACCCGGCATCGTCGGTGCAGGTGGCCACGCAAGCGCCATCAGCGTTGCATACTTCACCGTCGGCACACACGACGGGCGTGCCATCCACGCAGGCGTTGTCAACACAGGTCTCCGCCCCGGTGCATGCATCCCCATCATCGCAATTGGCGTCTTCGAAACATCCGATGCACTGACCGTCATCGGGGTTGCAGACGCCAGCCTCACAGGTAACAGGTGCGTTATCGCACGCACCATATGTGCAGGCGTCGTTGGTACAAAGAAGGCTGTCATCACAGTCGGCGTCGGCCTGGCATGTCGCGACACAAACACCATCGACGCAGGTCTCGCCGTCCGGACAATCGATCGGTGTGGATGCGCAGATCGCGAGATCTACATCGCACACGTCGTCCGTACACGCGTTACCGTCATCGCAATCCGCGTTGGTCGTGCAAGGTGCTGTGACCGTGCCCGGACAACCCGCGATGAAGACAACCATGGCCGACACGCAGCAAAACGCGGCAAACCGAGACACGCCGCGTACAAGCGTGCGAAGCTCCGTGTCACCCAAACGTTTGAAAGTTAACATTCTGTTTGACCTCCAGAAAAAAGACTGTGGCGTGAACCGTGTCACACGCTTGTGTCGTTTAGTAACCAACCTAGTAACCAAAATTTCCTTGCAAACGAAAACATCCCGATGCTGCGGCGCTTTTCCCGTCGAACGGTACAAAACGGAAAAGCGTCGGCCTCGGAAAACGAATCAGTTCCGTTCCTATCCGCCGCCCGGACGAGCCGGACACTTACGGGCGGTGCCGAGTTCTTCAATCGAGTTGGAGGCTCCCGTCATTCCGAAAACGCGCCCATTACGGAACAACCACCACCGCTTACATCTTGTCTGCGCCGAAGGGCCAAGAACAAAACGCCCTTCAGACGCCGGAACCACTACAACGGGCGAATTGTAGGAATCGGCAAATACAAGTCAACGCCAATTCCAAAACTTTTCGTCCGGTAGAACGCCGCCTCCCTCACCTCTTACCTGCGTTCATCACGCATCTAGGACGCGGAACGCTGTTGTGGGGTAATCGGTCCTTTACTCGCCCCAGCTTGAACATTTGACTCTGATTTACAGCACCGTAAACGCCCAAATCAGAGGCAAGAAGCGTCAATTAGGATGGGAAGCCTGTAGAACTATGATAAACTATGAAATGGACGTAGCTTACGTCCAGACACCTGGTTTGCGATGGTTCCGCCGCGTTTTGACAGCGTCGCTAGCGAACGGTGTTACACCGATCGATGCACGGCGTCGAGAGCGTCCGCGAACCGCTGCGTAAGGGACATCGATCAGCAAGCCGCACGCTCGAAAGACCTGGTTCTACACTGTTTTGCGAACTATTCGACGATGGGTTACGCCTCGGCGTCCCCGCCCGAGTCACGGCTTCGCGGGGGTTTCTCGGTCAAACGTTTCGTTACGGCGGAGAGAATCTGTTGCGGATCTGCCATACGCCCGACGCCGACGCTTCGACAAGCGAGCCATCCCTCACTCGGCTCGAGGAGCTCATAGCCTCGTTTTTTCAAAACGGAGGTGTTGTGCTGAACGGCTGTGTTGTTCCACATGCGATCGTTCATTGCGGGGGCGAACAGGACCGGGCTGTCCGCGCTGATGACCAACGTGGTCACGACGTCATCGGCGATACCGCCGGAGATTTTACCGATGATGTTCGCCGTTGCGGGCGCAATGAGAACAAGGTCGGCGGCGCCGGTCAGAGCAATGTGCCGAACGTCACAAGCGGCCTGGCAAGACCACAGGTCGGTCAGAACGGGACGTCCGGAAAGCGCCTGAAACGTTGTGGGACCGACGAAACGCTGCGCCGCACGAGTCATCGCAACCGACACGGTGGCACCGCGCTGAACGAGGCGGGAGACGACTTCGCAGAGCTTGTAGGCGGCGATGCCGCCGCATACGCCGACAAGAACCTCGTAACCGGCGAGTTCTCGTTGGGACTGCGGCTCTACGCTACTGGTCATCCCCGGATTCATCCTCGATCAGTTCCATCTCCACCTTTCCTTCGAGGATTTCCTGGATGACCACTTCCATCTCAGTCAAACCCTTGGGATCGACCATAGGTCTTGCGCCTTGCAGGAGTTCCAACCAACGGCGCTGAATGAGCGCCGTGAGTTTGAACCGCCCGCCGATTTTCTCAATGATGTCGTCATGCCGAAGTGCTTCGATCATGTTCGCTCGCGCTCCTGTTGGATAATGGTCTTTACCTCTTCAACCGTATCATCTAAGACGTCGTTGACGACGAAATGCTGGTAGGCTCCGCTGTCGCGTGCCGTAGCGATTTCGCCGTCCGCTTTGGCAAGCCTCCTTTGAAGCTGCTCCTTCGCCTCGGTTTTCCGTCCTTCCAAACGTGCCCGAAGCGATTCTCGATCGGGCGGCATCACAAAGATACGAACGGATGCGGGCATACGCCGGGCGACCTGCATTCCGCCCTGGACGTCGATCTCCATCACGACGTTTTGCCCGCTTGACAACGCCCGCTCGACGGGTTCGCGCGGCGTGCCGTAGCGATGGCCCACGTACTCTGCGCTTTCGAGAAACTCGCCCGCCGCCTCTTTGGCTCCAAACTCCTCCCGTGTGACGAACGTATAGCTCTCTCCGCTCGTTTCACCAGCACGCGGCGCTCGGGTCGTCACGGAAACGCTCCACACGGTATGCGGAACCTGATCGAGTATCGCGCTGCAAATCGAAGTCTTTCCCGCTCCCGAAGGACCACTGATTACAACAAGCACGCCGTGATCTTCGTCCGAATCGCCACGGCGGCTACTCGACATTCTGTACCTGTTCCTTCAGACGATCGATCAGCCCCTTCATCTCGACAACGCTTCGGGCGACGGCGGTGTCGTTACTTTTGGAGCCGATGGTGTTCGCCTCTCGAAGAAGTTCCTGCGCCAGGAAGTCGAGCGTTCTGCCGACTTTGTCGCCGCGGCCGCACAAGTCGGCGAACTGGTCGAGGTGTGAGCCCATCCGGCTGACTTCTTCGGCAATGTCGCAGCGATCGGCATAAATAGCCACCTCACGCATCAGCGCTTCGGAGTCGAGTTCGAGCTGCGCGGTTTGCGTCAGGGTCGCCACGCGCGCTTTCAATCGGTCGTGGTACTCATGAATAACCGAGGGAGCGCGATCCTGCACGGCTGCGAGTTCCTCACGAATGCGATCGGTACACGCCGAGAGATCTTCGGCCAGTGACCGACCTTCGTCGCGGCGCATGTCGAGAAGGGCACCGACTGCATCGCCCGCCACGTTGATGATGGCCTCCAGCGTGCGGGCCCTCGCATCGTCGTCGGGCTCAAGCTGTTCAGCGACACCGGGCAATGTCGCAAGCGTCGCCAAGCCGATCATCGGACGCACCGAATCGGGCAGTTTGATCTTCGTAAGCTGGTCTACGTAGCCCTGCAAAGCCGCCATGTTCAGCGATCGGGTGGCGTTCGCCCCTTCGGTGCGAATGCGAAGCGCAAACGTGACGGTGCCGCGTGCGAGGCGCTTCCTTAGTAACTTGTCAACCTCGCTCTCGGCGAACTGCAAATGCTCGGGGAGTTTGATTGAGAGTTTCAGGTAGCGCCCGTTGACGCTGCGGACTTCCGCAGCATAGCTGACGTCGTCGTGCGTCTGCTGGGCCGTGCCGTAGCCGGTCATCGAAACGATCATGGGCGGCCGGGATCCTCATCCGGTTTTTCCGGCGACCCGCCGTCTTTGGAACCCGACGCATCGTCTCGGTCGGTTTTCTTTTTCTCATCACCCTCGAACGTCAGCTTGAAACCACCTTCAGGAGCGCCTTCGATCGTGCCGTCCGGATTCAGTTTCAACAGCGTGGTGCCCGGTGCAGAGCCCGGGAACGAATCCCCGCCGTCTAGGGGGATATCGAAACCCGTAGCCCCAGCGGGAACCTCGAGGCTCACCACTTCCGATTGATCGAAGGCGAAGTTCGCTCCGATCGCCAACAGAATGAACACCGCAGCGACGATGACGGTTATCCAGGTGAACACGTCACCGGTTTTGGCGCCAAAAGCACTCGATCCACCGCCGCCGCCGAACGCGCCGGCCAACCCGCCACCGCGACCCTTTTGCAACAGGATGACGAGCACCAAGAGTAAACAAATACCGATGATGGCAACGGCGAATAGCCACTGTCCCCACGACATCTGCGCAAGCAGGTTCATAGTTCCAAATCTCCAGGCCGACGAGACGGCTTTCCCGGTACGTGCCGTGCAATTGCACCCGGCGCAGACCTCCCGCGAGGTAGCGCTGGTCCAGCCAACTCGTTAGGCAAGCTGGCGGGCCGCCGCGGCGGCTATGATAGCTGTAAAATCCTCAGAAACCAAGCAGGCCCCGCCGACCAGGGCTCCGTCGATGTCGCCCTGGCCCAGTAGCTCGGCCGCATTGACGGGTTTGACGCTGCCGCCGTAGAGGATGCGAATTCGGTCCGCCGTCGCCTGATCGAAGGTTGACGCCAAATTGCCGCGAATCCAGCCGTGGACCTCCTGGGCTTGATCGGCGGTGGCGGTCTTACCGGTCCCGATGGCCCAGACGGGTTCGTAGGCGACGACCAGCCGGTCGGCTGGAACGTCCGGGCCGATGACTTCGGACATCTGTCGATCGACGACCTGGCGGGTCTTGCCCCCCTCGCGGTCGGCCAGGGTCTCGCCGACGCAGTAGATGACGGTCAATCCCGCGCCCGTAACCGCTCGAACCTTCCGCGCGAAGCGGTCGTTTTTCTCGCCGAAGAGCTGTCGCCGCTCGCTGTGGCCTACGATCACGTGGGTGCAGCCGGTGTCCTTGAGCATCTCCACCGACACCTCGCCGGTGAACGCACCCTGCGATTCCTCGTGTACGTCCTGCGCGCCGAACATGATGGGCGAATCGGCGACGGCTTTGGCGATGGGAAACAGCAGGGTAAAGGGTGGACAAATCAGAACGTCCACGTCGGAGGTGCCGTCCAACTGTCCGAGGCGCTGATCGATGTCCTTAATCAGCGCTCGCGCGTCGGCCAGCGTCATGTGCATCTTCCAGTTCCCGGCGATGAGTGGTCTTCGCATGGTTCTACCGTCTCTCGTAACGCGGATGGACACATCAGGGCCGCAACGTGGCGCGCGGAATATTGCCGGAATCGTACTGGAAAAGTGCGCTTACGTCCCCCATCCACCGGACGCCGGGCGGCGTGGTTTGGCGTCGTCGCGGCCCCAGAGGGTGACGCGGTGGCCTACCACCTCGGCGATCTCGCGTATCTGGCGCATCAAGGTAACGAAGTTGTCAGGCAGCACAGCTTGCGGACCGTCGCAGAGGGCACGGTCGGGACAACTATGGACCTCAACGATCGCCCCGGCTGCACCTGCGGCGATCCCCGCGAGCGCCAGGGCAGGGACAAGATCCCTCTTGCCCGCGGCGTGCGACGGATCGATGAAGACGGGTAGATGCGACCGCTCCTGAAGCACGGGAACGGCTGAAAC
>JADFRO010000174.1 GCA_022561255.1 Planctomycetota bacterium
TCTCATTCGCATCGCAGACGCGGCAAATCGCGCGCGCGTATGACCGGACGCAGTAGTGGTCGCGCGGAACACGTTTCGGTTTCGCCTTGCGTTTGCGCTTCTGCACGCGAACATGTGACGGCCACAGTGGCGTCTCTCGGCGTTTGCCCCGTTCGGCGTCGCGAGCGCGCTCGGCTTCGTCGGGGCGAAAAAGAAACTCCTCGACGTCAGTTCGCAAGAACTCACGGATGATTCTCTGCGCGTTCTTCCCGAGGACGATCTCCCTGTCGTAGCCGTGGTGCTCCATCTTGTGCTCTCGTGGGCGGTAGCTCCAAAGCCTTCCCGTCATATCGATGTCAGCGCCACGCATGTCGGTGGCTTCTCCGGGTCTCATTCCTGTGAGACGCTGGAGTCGGATCATCGCCGCGACAGGCGGAAGGACATGCGGTAAGACGGCGTCAACGTGCTCGTCCGGGACCGGCAACACTCTCCGTGGCGCTGGAGCGTCCGACTCGCCGGCCTTCAATCCGTCCACGGCACTCAGTCCGTGATGCACGGACGGCGGAATCAACTCCTCCCGGACCGCCCATTTGAAGATCCTGCGAATGGCCTGGACACGCTGGTTGACGGTCGTTCGTCCGAGTCCGCCAGCGATGAGTCGATCGCGAACAGTGAGCAACGACTTTGGCCCGAAATCCGCGGCGTTGGTGCCCCCGTAGAGGGCCTTGAGCGGTCGCATTGCGCATCGAATGTGCGACATCCGCTCCTCGATTGCTCTCCGGTTCTTGTAGTGTTTCTGAGCGTGCTTGAAGTAGGCGAGAAGCAACTCGTTGATGCTGATCGGTTCACAATCGTGGACGGGCAGCGTGCGACCATTGCGGAGCCACTCCGCGATCAGCCGATCGTACGCTTCACGACTCGCCTTCGAACTGTGTTTTCCGAGGTAGTGGTCTTTGCCGCAGACGGTGACGACCGCCTGGCCGGATGGACGGTGCAACCTGTAACGCGGATTTCGAGAAGAGTGTTTGCCGGGCATGTTTGCGACCTCCCAAGAAGCAAAATCCGGTAGTCTACCGGATTTCGATGACTCTCAGGCCGCACTGCCCAACACAGACAGGTACGCTAAACCAAGCGTTCGGCAAGACTTACGAAACAGCCGACGGTGGGATTCGAACCCACGACCCCAGCTTTACGAAAGCTGTGCTCTACCACTGAGCTACGTCGGCGTAACAGCCCGAGCTTGTACGGATTGACGCCTCGTTCGTCAAGATCGGTCGGTCCGGGTCGCCATTCCCGGCGTTCATTCGCGGGGGCGGCGTCCGGTCACGATTTCGTTCGTCGCCTGCCCGCTTCAAGCGCGAACCGCGATACTTTGTCGTACGTCGTCGCCAAGAATCCGATCAGCGGAAACCCGCCGCGTTCGAACGGCGAGGGGCCCAGCTGCTCGAGAAGCGCGAGCGGCTTCTCTGCGGGCTCAACACATACCTCGACGGTGTCGAACTCCGGACCGGTTTGCCAAAACTGTTGCAGGTCGTCACCGAGCGGCGGTGACGCAGGGTAGATCGTCGGCACGACCTTGAGTGACGGCGGTAGTTCCTCAGCCGATGGCGTGTGGTTTTTTGGTTTCATGATTTCACCTGGACGAGGAACGCTCGACGGTTCGTCCCGTGTCGCTACGATTTAATCCTCCGCGACCGCCTCGCGCGAGAGTGTAAACAGATCGCGCAGGGCGTCGGTCGACAATTCAGTGAGCCACGACTCACCGGATCCAATCACCTGGTCCGCCAATCTCCGCTTCGCTTCGAGGATAGCGTCGATGCGTTCTTCGAGCGTACCGATACAGACGAACTTGTGAACCTGGACCTGCTTGTCCTGACCGATACGGTGCGCCCGGTCGGTGGCCTGGTCCTCCACGGCGGGATTCCACCACCGATCGTAATGGAATACGTGGTTGGCCGCCGTGAGGTTCAATCCGAAACCGCCGGCCTTGAGCGACAGAATGAAGATGGGCGTGTCACCGGTCCCGTTTTGGAAGCGCTCGACCATCGCGTCGCGATCGCGCCGAGGCGTCCCACCGTGTAGGAACAACACCTCGCGGTTTGAAGACGTTTCGAGCGCTTTCTTGAGCAGGTCGCCCATCCGCCGGTACTGCGTAAAGATGAGCGCTCGGTCTCCCTCGGCGAGTACTTCCTCGATCATCTCGGTGAGGCGATCGCACTTCCCGCTTCGATGTGGGAGTTCTCCTCCGTCCGCGAGAAACTGAACGGGGTGGTTGCAAATCTGCTTGAGTTTCACCAGCGTTGAGAGAATCAGCCCGCGTCGTTGGATCCCGTCGGAGTGATCGATCTGGCCGAGCATGTCCGAGACGGTGGCCTCGTAGAGCGCCGCTTGCTCTCGCGTGAGGTTGCAGAAAACCTTCATCTCCATTTTTGCCGGAAGGTCGACTTGAATACTCGGATCGCTCTTCAGCCGGCGAAGAATGAACGGTCGAAGCAGATGGCGCAAACGCGAGGCGCGATCCGCATCGTGATGACGCTCGATCGGAACGGCAAAGCGCCGCCTGAAGTCGTTCGCGTTGCTGAGGTAGCCTTTGTTGAGAAAATCCATGATCGACCAGAGCTCGCTGAGGCGGTTCTCAACGGGCGTACCCGTCAGCGCGACGCGTTGATTGGCCTTTAAGGACCGGATCGCGACGGATTGCTTCGCGGCGGGGTTTTTGATGTTCTGCGCTTCATCCAACACAATGCGGTGCCACTCGATCGCCGTGAGATGCTCCAGGTCGCGGTGGGTCAGTGCATAGGTGCTGATGACGACGTCATGCTTGGCCACTTCCTGCACGAACCGCAGCCCCGAAAGTCGCTCCAGCCCGTGGTGAATCATCACCTTCAGCGTCGGCCCGAACCGCTCGATCTCCCGATGCCAGTTGCCCACGAGGGACATCGGAACGACCAACAGCGTCGGACCGGGATTCTCCTCGTTCTCGCGCTCGTGCAGCCACAGCGCGATCATCTGGATCGTCTTTCCCAGTCCCATGTCATCCGCAAGACAAGCACCCAAGCCCAGGCGCGACAGGAAGCTTAACCACTGGACGCCCTTGAGTTGGTACGGGCGGAGTGTTCCGATGAACGCCTTGGGAGGTGGAAACTCCTCGACGTGCGCGTCGAAATCCGACGCTCCGAGCAGCGTGTTGATCCACCCGTCGGCGCGAAGCCCCGCTACCGGAAGGCCTGTCTCCAGTTCGTCGGCCATGTAGCACTGGCGGAGGGCTTCGAACAGCGTCATGGTTCCCGTACGACCTTTCTCGAGGAACGCGAGCGCCGTCGAGACGTCAGAGGGCTGGACCTCCGTCCATCGACCGCGAACGCGTACGAGGGGCTCTTTCGCCCTCGCGAGCTCGCTGATTTCCTCAAGAGAAAGCTCGTCGTCGCCGACGGCTACGTGCCAGTCGTACGCCACGATGGCATCGAGTCGCATCGAGGCGGGATCCGACGTCGACGATCCGTCGACCGGACGAAGTCCAAGTCGCATCCGCGGACGCGGCGACTTGTCCTGCCACCAGCCGGGAAGCCAAACGCCGAATCCTTCCAACTCAAGGATCGGGGCGGTATCGCGCAGGAAGGTGTACGCCTCCGCGAGCGAGAGGCTGCATTCCAGCGGTCCTTCGGGTTCGCCGCACGCCTTCAGTGGTGGGAAGTGACGCGCAGCGTCGGTGACGTCGCCGCGAAGCTGCTGGAGCGCGTTGTCGAACGGACGCCGTAGGATCGCAGGAACGTCGCTCTGATCGCCCGAAAGATCGACGGCGTCGACGATCAGTTCGGGATCAGACGTGGCCTGGACGTGCAGCGTCAGCTTCCACTGCCGCTGGTCAGCGTCGTCCGTAGGTTGCGTGTCGATCGCGGGCGGGTGGAGTCTAAAACAAGTGCGGCTCGCCCGTTCGGCTGGAGGAGGTTCGAGCGAGGTGATCCAATTGCGGACGCTATGGTGTACCGACGCGCAATCGTGCTCGGACCCCTCGAGCGTGGCGTCAGACCGGACGAGGGACTGAAGCCATCGCATCTCGCGCGTAGAGGATTCCATCCCGTGATCCTGGATCGCGTGGGCGAGCTCGTCGCCCTCGAGGCAGCGACGAACGAGCGTATCGACGGCCGACCATAGGAAGCTCTCCAGCAAAGCGGTTGCCTGGACGGGCTGTTCGCCGCCGACCAAGGATCTGCACACGCCCGGCATGGAGACGATCAGGTGACGAAGACGCTCGGACGTCCTCGCGTCGTTGACCACGACCCGCCAGTATCCCTGGTAGCGCGCGCTACCTGCGCTGTGAACCGCCGGAACGAACGCCTGCTTGGCCAGCAGTTCGAGCACAAGGTCGGCGACCTTGGACCAAAAGCGGAGGGAAGCACCGGTCGCGACCCCTTCAGGTGCCGCTTGAACCGATCCGGCGAGTACGTCCATAGCGTCCGCGGGAGCGAACGCGAGGGTGGGGAGCCGAAACGAATGAAGTTGGGCGCCCTCAGCGAACGATGGGTCTTGCATTTCGGCAGATGCGGCGTTTGATCCGGAAAAGACCGGAAGTTGAAGCGTAAGATGCGTCTCAACACCACCGGAAATGAGCAGGCTGTCCCACAGATCACCGGCGATGCCGCGTAGTTCGTCGTAGGTCAGTGCGCAGGGATGGTCGGGATGGGAATCCTTGGGGGATCGAACGGTTTGCGCTAGATCGCCGGCGAAAAGATGCTCACGCCGCACGCCCCATAGGTGCAACCGAGCGTCCGTCCAGATGGTGTGCAGTAGGGTCGACAATCGAGCGGGTTCCGTAGCCGCCACGTGGAGGCGCGACTTTCGCTAGCCACAGACCGAGCCGGGCATTGTACTACGGATGGGTTCTACGTCCAGGCACTTGCACGTTTCGTTCGATGCGACGGGTAAAAAACGCCAAAGCCGCACAAGAGTCTCCGTGCGGAGCATCCTGTACGGCTTTTTCAGCGCCTCTTTGGAGGAAGAAAGTCGTCCTTAGCCCCCACACGAAAATGCGTTTTACGCCGCGAGGAATCGCTCCTCGAGGGTCACACGCATTTTCTTGAGGGCGTTGTTTTGAATTTGTCGCACCCTTTCTTTCGTAACACCGATGATGCGCCCGACCTGTTCCAAGGTCTTGGGAGCCGGATCCCCCGCAGCCGTGGGGTCTCCGAGGGCGAAGCGTTCGCTGATCACCGTTTGCTCGACGCCGCTGAGCTGGGCCAGGTTGCTGATGAGGATCGACTTGAGCTCATCCACGCAGTCTTCTTCCTCGCCGTCGCGACGCTTTTCGACGTAGTCGCTACGTTCCATCGCCGGATCGAACTCCGCGGGGAACTTTCCGCGGTAGCGGCTCGCACGCATTGCGACGCGCGAGAAACTCTTGAGGATCGCACGGCAGGAGTATGTGCTGAACTTAAAACCGCGCCCGCAGTCGAATTTTTCGACGCTGCGCAGTAAGGCCATGTTGCCCTCACTGATCATCTCGTTGAAGTCCACGTTGCTCAGTCGCGTCCGCTTCACCATCGCCAGTACGAGTGGCATGTTCAATCGAACGACGACCGCACGCACCCTGAGCACCCGATAGCCCCACGCCAGCAAATGGCGGGTCGCAACGGCCGAGAGGCGCTTACCGGTGTATTGCTGAAGAATCTCGCTGACCTGGTGGCGGGCGTAGTTGTAGCGCATGAACAGATGTCCTTCCTGTTCATACGACAGCGTGGGTACGCGCTCTCCCGCCGTGACGGCGTCCGTGACTGGATCGGCGACTTCGACGAAACGCGTCGACCGAGCGTTGACCAGCCGGGCTTCCTGTCCGAAGAGCTTTCGCTCAATCGATCGCTTCGAAAAGTCGGGATGGTCTACGAAGTCCGTTGGCTCGCTGAGCAGCCTCCCCAACAAGACCTGATCCTCGGGTGCGAGGTTGCTGATGGTCGAGCCGGTTGGAGGCTTTACCCTAGCAGGCAAGCCGGGCAGAGTCCTGCCCTTTCCCACGGCCTGAATAAGCTGCGCTCCCATGACGTCCGCTCCTCTCTTCCGCATTCCCCCGGCGGATGACCAAGCCTGACGAGCCCGATAACGTTCCGCCTCTTACTCGTACGCCCGTCAGACCGCGACGGATGCCGTACGCTGCGTCTGTTACGCACCTGAAAAAAGGCGCGCAGCAACAAAAGCGTACAAAACAAACGTACTCCAATTGCAATGGGGGAAACTGAAACGGCGGGGGGACCGACTGCCACTCACAGTATCCGACACCTAGCGTCCTAGGACAAACTTCCGGAGCACTATTTATTTGGACGTTGCCCGGTATGAGCCGGTTCACGCGAGCGGCCCTCAGTGGTTCCGTTGGCGCTTTATAGTTTATTCGTGGCGGAGCGCTTCGATGGGATCGAGTTTGGCGGCTGCCATCGCCGGGTACATGCCGAAGAAAATGCCGATCAAAACCGAGAGGCTGAAGCTGATGGCCACGGACCAGGCCCTGACGATGGTCTCCCATTCGGCGAAGTTGGCGATTCCGTACGCGCCGAGGACGCCGAGAAACACGCCGACCACTCCGCCGGATTGGAGGAGT
>JADFRO010000175.1 GCA_022561255.1 Planctomycetota bacterium
TTGAGCGAATTGAAACATCTGCACGCGCGAGTTGCTTGAGTCGGATACATAGACGAGGCCGTTCGCGCCCGCGCGGATGGCATAGGGTGAACTGAACTGTCCAGCTCCGGTGCCCGATGAACCCCATTTCGTTAGGAAGAGTCCGTCTCCCGTGAACTTCTGCATGCGATCGAGATCCCGGTCTGCGACGTAAAGGTTTCCAAACTCATCCGTCGAAAGCCCCCGCGGATAATCGAACTGCTCGTCACCCATGCCGGAGGAACCCCAGGAAATGATGAATACGCCGTCGTTGGTGAACTTTTGGATGCGAGGGCTGCTGTCGCCCACGAACACGTTGTCATCGCCGTCCACGGCAACGCCGTTCGTACGGTCGAACTCACCATCTCCCGTGCCCGGCGTTCCGAAGGCGAGGATGAACGTGCCGTCACTCGTGAACTTCTGCACCCTGTTCTGATCTCGGTCGGCGACAAAGACGTTTCCGTTGCTGTCCACGGCGAGGCCGTGATTGTGTTGAAACTGACCATCGCCGGCGCCAAAGGAACCCCACATGGTGATGAATTGGCCGTCGTTTGTGAACTTCTGCACACGATTGTTGCCGGTTTCAGCCACATATACGTTGCCATCAGGACCAATGCCGATTCCATGTGGATGGTTGAACTCGCCTGCAGCGGTGCCCGGGGAACCCCATGTCAGCAGAAACGCACCATCACTGGTGAACTTCTGAATGCGATGGTTTCCCGTGTCGGCTACGTAGACGTTTCCGTCAGCGTCGACCTCGATCCCGTGCGCTCCGCCAAACTGACCGTCGCCCGTTCCGCTTGATCCCCATTCGAGTACAAACTCCGGCGGATCGGCATTTGTCCACAGGCCGCACGAAAGGAACACGACCGTGAACGCAAGAATTCGAGCTTTCATTTCAGCTCCTTTCGTTACCCGAGAAACGCGATCTTGCGCACCTGTGGCGTGAGGATTGACATTCCCGCGGCGAGCATCGGGCAGTCTACCAGAAATGGGGTGAAACGCGCAAATATGCCTCTAGCAACTGGTTATGGCGTTTACCGAGTGGTCCGGAAGGCCGTGGCACGCAGAAGGTTGCGAGTGCGAGTCTCGCCGGATTCCGTGAACGTAAATCCAGCCGAATGTGATGGTTAGCGTACCCGACTGGAAGTATGTACTTAACGCAATCTTAGAACGCGAGCTTCGGTTTGATCAGCAATATCGCCAGACCGATGAGACCCGCAACAATCAAGACTTGCCGCCACGTGAATCTTCGTTGCATGATTCCTTCTCCTCGGCTCCGCGGACGGCTTTCGCTGCCGCGCTAGTTCCCCGTCAACTCGACCAGCACGGTCTGAAGGTGGCTGTTGAACTCCGCGGGTCGTTCGAGCATGAGGTAGTGGCCTACGCCCTCCATCAAAACCGCGGCGAAGTCCGCATACTTACGGTTGACCTCGATCTTCGTCGGTATGCCCCCTTTGGAACCTGGGGCAACGTTGATCGCACGAATCGGTACACCGGCAGCGGAGAGCAACTTCGGATAATCGAGATTCGTGAAATCACGCATGAGCGCAATCGCGGCCTCACGGTCGGTAGCGCGTCCGCGGTCGATGACCCACTGCACCAGGCTATCGTCCGCGCCTTCGGGAAACATCGCGCGCACCATATTTTCGATCGCGCTGTCGAAGTCGCTTTCAAACCCCGATAGCCACCGCTCGGCGACACCCGGCGGCCACTTGAAGTCCGCGTTGTGCATGGCATCTGCGCAAACGACGCCAAGCACCCTTCCGCGCAACCGTTCAGCCGCTGCCAACGCGACCGGACCACCCATCGAGTGGCCCACCAACACGACGCGCTTCAGGCCAAGACGTTTGACCACGCGGGCAACGTCTTCGCCGAGTCCCGCGATCGTCCACACTTTACGATCAGTTCCCGATGTACCATGACCGGGAAGGTCCAGCGTGACGACGCGGTATGTGTCGGCGAACACATCCGCCTGCCCTCGCCAGAAGCTCCGGTCGCACGCCCATCCGTGAACGAACACGAGCGCGACCGATCCCTCTCCGCGCACGTCGTACGTGATCGATACGCCGTCGGCGGTCTTGATCTTCCCTCGCGAAAACTCGCCCGGTGTAAGCGACGAACCGTGACACCCGGCTACGACCGTTAGTGCGATCACCGTCATATTCTTAAGCATGTCGTAAAGCCTCCTGTGCGATTGCCCCTACAAACGGAATCGAAGGGAGAAACGTCCGCGGTTTCAGGGAAGTCTACACCGGAATCGGCCGTAGGAAACTCGTCGTTTCCGGGCTTCTCCGTACAATTCCTGAAAGCTCGATTATCTTCGATGGCTGCGGTGTTCCGCAAGTCGGATTCGGCGGATCGCGTTGCGTCGTCGCGAGACTCTGCGTCAGAGGTGATGGATAAGTGCTTGGAAGCGGCTGGCTCTCAAGAACTCGATTCGGATTCGCAACGCCGTCAGAAACTTGACGCCGCAAACGAACGGGGCCAAGGTTCGCTCGTTCTGGTGTATCGTTGCATGAGTCGTGCGACATGAGTCTCACCCGAGCCGCGGGCTTTAGCCCGCGCGGTCTCACGAATCGCGGAGACCGTTGTCTGTCATCGCGAGGCGCGTGACCCATTCTTGCAAGAAGCAAGGGTAGGGGATGGAAGGCGCAGGCACTTGCGCGACGCGAATCGGCGTGACCGCTGGTTACCTTCCGTGAGTACGCGCAAGCTGAAGCATGCGGCTCAGGTAGTCGTGATAATCGGGAATCACAATCCGACACTCGCTCGAAAGGACTCGCCGTGCAAAATCCCAACCGACTTCGCCGGACGATGGCGATCGTTTCCCCAGCGATCAGCCTCTTTTCGCTGGCGACCTTCGCCGGCTGCGGCACGACGATGGCGATACCCGACCCAGCCGTTCGCTTCGTCGCCTTCGGAGACTCCACCACCGCCGGGCCGGCCGATCTAAGCTATCCCGACTTCCTACCCGAGCTGCTCGATCAGCCCGCGGACGCCATCGCGAACGAGGGTATCGGCGGTGAAGACACTGGAGAAGGGCTGAACCGGCTGCAAGAACTTCTGGACCTCGCGCTTTATCCCAATGCGACCACGCTGCTCTACTGGCAGGGCGGCAACGACATCAGTGCGTTCATCAAAGAGCACGACCCGTTCATTCTCGAAACCCCGGACGACACCGATTTTCCTTTCACCGAGGCGCTGACCGCACTGCTGGAGAAGGTGCAGGCCAACGTCGAGGCGGCGATCACTAGCGCACGCGGCGCCGGGCTCGCCGTCTTCGTGGCGACGTATTACCCGATGGTTCCCGGTATCGGTGACTGTGACCCGCTACCGCTGGACACGTTGCTTCCCACCCAGTCCCAGCGAGCGAACGTCTACCTCGACTTGCTCAACGACCGCCTGCGACAAGCAGCCGCAAACACTGGCGCGACGCTGATCGACGTGGCCGCCATCGGCAACGAACTCACCGGCGACTCGGTGAACTATTTCAACTGCAACCATCTAAGCGAGATCGGTAATGAGACCGCCGCTGGCCTGTTCGCAACCGCGATCCAAGCGGCGGGCAGTTGAGGAAACAATCGAACGAACGATCAGTCGGAAGTCGCGTGGCCGGATGGTCGGGAGAACTTAAGCGAAATGCCTACAAGCAAGAGCAAACTGAGAATTGCAACGCCCCAATCCGAAACAGCCGGCACTTTAGACGGCTGACACAGATCGTCCAGGCCGTTGAAGTCGGCGTCGCCGGCACATTCGCTGCCCGATCCACCGAACGAACCCGCACATTCCGACGAGAACAGACCGTCCATGCACGTTCCCGTCGTTGAGCAGCAAGCCCCGCAAATGTTCGTATAGCGACATCCGGACCCGCTGCATCGGTCTCGAGTACAGGGATCGTCGTCGTTGCATTTGTCGTCGTGGGCGGCGAAAACACACCCGCCCGTGACAGAGTCGCATGAGTCGTTGGTGCAGGCGATCCCGTCGTCGCACGTGACGGTCGAGACCAACTCGCACAAGCCGTTGTCGGGATTGCAGCGATCTACCGTGCAGGCGTCGCCGTCGTCGCAGTCCACGACGTCAGTGGTCTCGCACGCACCCGTTTCCATGTTGCAAAGCTCGGTCGTACATGCGTCGTTGTCGTCGCAGTCCACGATGTCCGTCGTTTCGCATAGCCCTGTAGACGTGTCGCAAGATTCGGTCGTACATGCGTCGCCGTCGTCACAATTCACGATGTCTAGTGTCACGCACTCGCCGTTCTGAATGTTGCAGATTTCGGTCGTACAGGCGTCGTCGTCATCACAATCGACCACCGCGAGGGTCATGCACTCACCGGTCTGGATGTTGCAAGCCTCGGTGGTACAAGCATCACCATCGTCGCAGTCGACGGTTTCACTCGTTTCGCACTGCCCGTTTGCCGGGTTACAGCCCTCGGTCGTGCAGGCGTTTCCGTCGTCACACACGACCGGCGTGTTGTCGCAGACGCCTTCCAGGCAGGTGTCGCTAGTGCAAGCGTCGCCGTCGTCACATCGCGTTACGTTGGTCGCACCCGGAGCCTGCGCGATGTTCAGCACCCCGAAGCCGCAACCGACGCTATCCGGATCGTCGCAAAGATCCTCCCACTGGATGCTTGCTTGATCTAGCAGCCGGTTCGGATCGTCGGGCAGCACAATGTACTCCTCTTGCAGAAACGTGACCAAACCCGGCTGAGGGTCGCCCGGGAGACCACTGAACACGCTACCACTCGGGCCGATGTTGCAAGGCAGCGATCCACCGACAACGCAGGTCGTGTTACCGACAGCCGAAACGATCGGAAGGTTACCCAGGCAGACTTCGTTCGCCTCGCAGACGCCGTCGTCGTCGCCGATCATTCCTCCGTTGCCGAACGTGTCGCCGGAAACTTCCGCCCCCAGCGCTGGGATTCGGACGTCGTCGCCCGCAAAGTCCTGCACATCCCACGCCGCGTGGATTCGAATCGTGTCGCCGAAGTCGTCGTTGTATCCAAACGCGATTTCGCACATCGTGGCTTCGCCGTCACACATCGGGCTCAGACATCCCTTGGCGACCGCGATGCCATGTTGGCCGCCGTCACGCGATTCAGCGGAACTGCACTTGGTTCCCACGCAGTCCGCGCGCAGCCGAGGTTTCTCAGAGGCGACGACCTGTCCGGCGACTCCTAAAGCCGCCGACAACGTGGCGATAACGAGACCGCAGCGCACACATACCCTCATTGTTGGATTCGACACTTTACGCTTACATCCGGCGGGGAAGGCTTCTTTCAATCCCACGTTTTTCTACGTAGTCACCCACTTCTGGACCGAAGGTGAGCGATTCGATCCGCCACCTCAGGCTCACCGGGAATCTCCAGGAATCCCCGAAAATGCCCCAGTACTCCTGCGCTATTGTACCCCAAATGGATGTGATTTCAAAGCGCAGGCCCGCGTCGTGAAGGTAGCAGGGGTCCGCGACCGCGACATTCCTCAGCTATTGAGGTCGTCCCTGGACGGCATGGGCCAATAACTCAAGTTTCGACAAGGGGTTGGGTTTGCAGCGGTTGACTGCCTACGCGTTACGCGGCGACCGATATTCTGCAAGAATTCCCTTGGCCGAATCCCACGTGAGCCAGTTTTCAAGCCAGCAGACGAGCCCTTTCCATGGGCCGAACGGGGCGTAAATCCGCTCGATCTTCTTCAGTGTTGGCTTACGCCCGTTCGTGTGAAATTTGGCTACGAAGGCGTACGTCGCGCTGTCAACCGCCAGCCGGTCATGCCGGCCGAGAAAACCGACAAGATAGTTCGCGCTCGCCGGGCCGATGCCGCGGATATCACGAAACGCCGAGGCGATCTCCTCGCTGGATACCTCCGGGTCGCTCGCCCGCGCCTCCAGAGCCACCAGGTCGAGCTCGCCCTCGCAAACTCTCTCGCAAAACTCGAGGATCGAATCGCTTCGATACCCTACGCGACAGACTTCCTTGAGGTACGGCTGGCCTGCTCGAAGGATTTCTCGCGGCGTAGGCCAGGCGTTGAAGCCGCGGAAGTCGTGAAGATTGGGCCCCAGTTGTCCAAGCCGGTTGATCATCTTGACAGCTTGCGTCCAGTTGACGTTGGTGGAGCAAAGCGTCTTGACTACGTTCTCCGTCATCGAGGCGGAACGGATCAGTCGCCCCGCGCCGATGCGTGGGATGACCTTCAGGTGGGGATTCCGTCGGCACATCGCGTAGAACGGCTCCAGGTCACGATCCAGGCCGAGCGTGACACGAAGCCGCTTGGCAATGCCGTTCATGACGTCGTCCGAGATGACCGAGCCGGCGCGGCGATCGGTGTCCACGGAGACCAGGAGCCTGCTGGATTTGCGGCCGGATCGAACTGATCGTGACTCAACGACGCTCACGCGATAGGGGCGGTCACCCTGCCGCTCGATGATCTGGAAGCATCGCCCTCCCTCCGACCAGCTCATCGGAGCGCATTCGTGCCAGCCGTGGCTGAGTACTG
>JADFRO010000176.1 GCA_022561255.1 Planctomycetota bacterium
TCTCGCTACGACGGGCAAGAAATACGAGCTGGAACACTTGCCGTTTCTGGGTTCCGAGCCGCGGGCTGATGCCCGTGGCTCGGGGAACGGATTCGGGAAATGCTCTAGATTCGATGGCCGTTGCCTCGCGGATTCTTGATGAGGCCGACGTTGTCGTGATTCCCGGTGCGGGGTTTGGGCCTGCGGGCGAAGGGTACGTTCGGTTCGCTCTAACGGTCGACGAATCACGAACGGCTGAGGCCGTGCGACGTATCGTTCAACTCTCCTGGTGATCCGGTACGCTCGCGGGGTCGACAGGCTGACCGACGAAGACCTTCGCCTGCACGATCGTTGCCGCAAAGACCTTTCTGTATTTGGTGAGCACACGGACATACCAGAGGAATAGGAAGAGCGCGAAGACGGCCCCAGCACACGGAAGGACTATAAGAACGCTGCTCGGCGGGACGGTCGCGGTGGTTGCTCCCGGACCGCCGAAGCCACCTGGGAACCCAACGACGAAGAAGACGACCCCCAGAAACGCAACCGCGCAGCAAGCGAAGATCGGCAGTACCCAGATTAGCGACGTCGTCGACTTCGCCAAGGCTGGATCGGGTACGCGCCTTACAAACCGGCGCAGGTAGAACAACTCCGCGTAGGTCGCAACGAAACCCGCTAGCGAACCGATGCCTCCCACCGCAATCAAAACAACCGAGAGCGCTTCGGACGCTGCGACAACTCCGGCGCCGCTATACTCATGGACTCCGCTCGCCAAACCTGCGACCGCGCAGGCCCGAATGACCTTCCGGAGTGTGACCGACTGTTCACTGAGCGACAGACGCGGATCGGGGGCAGTGATGCACCACGTTCCCCACAAACCAAGCGCAGCACTTACGAACATGGTGACGACAGCGATGAGCCATACCGCATCGGGGCTGCCCGTGACCCCCGTCACCACGCCACCACCCATCGCAAGAAGAACGGCCAAGGTGATCGCCCACAGTTTGAGCGCCACGCCGAGTCGAAGCTTTGTGAGCCATTCGACGTCGGCAAAGCGCAGCAGCTCTCCCCGCATCGAATCTGCAATCGCACCGCCGCACTCGGGACAGCGTCCGTCGCTGGTCAGTCCACGAAGGTTGTAGCCGCAGTGAACACAGAGGATGTCGACGTCGATCGGCGACGCGGCTTGACTATCGGCGTCGATCGGCGACGCAGCTTGACTCTCGGCGTCGGACATGGGATGACCGTATCGTCTCTCACTGCGACGGGCAAGAAGTATGTGGTGGAACGATTACCGTTTCTGGGTTCTGAGCCGCGGGCTTTAGCCCGCGCGGTCTCTGAAGGGTCGATGTTGCTCGAAGCCCAGCGCACCCAGGACTCGGATACGGAGAATGCTCTGGCACCGTTCTTGATCAACGTTGACACTATTCGCATAAGATGCGACATGCGATCTTGAAACTTACTCACGTCCGCGCGGGCTAAAGCCCGCGGCTCGGGAAGGCGCGGCGCGACTCGGAAAGGCGCGGCTCGGAAAGACGGGGCGCGACTCGGAAAGGCGCGGCTCGGAAAGGGGTCGTGGGGCGACGAGACAGTGACTCGAAGCGCGTAACTAATGAGCGACACTCGGACAAACAAAAATGCGACGGTGGCCTACGTCGGACTCGGGTCGAACCTCGGTGACCGGCGAGGTCATCTCGTAGCGGCTGTGCGAGGTCTCGCACGTCACGCAGCGATCGAGATCAAAGAGACCGCCTCGCTCTACGAAACCAGCCCGGTCGGGGGGCCGAGCGGCCAGACGGCCTACCTCAACTCAGTAGCACGACTAACGACGACATGCTCACCGCGTGAGCTTTTGAAGGTCGCACTGTCGATCGAAACGTCGCTGGGACGTGAGCACGGAGTGCGATGGGACGCGCGGGTCATCGACATCGACGTGTTGCTGTTCGGTGACGACGTGATCGACGAGGCTGACCTGCGGATTCCACATCCGCGTCTCCATCTACGCCGTTTCGTTCTCGAGCCGCTTTGCGAACTTGCGGGCGAGATCATCCACCCGAGCTTGGGTAAAAGTATCCAGCGTTTGGCGGAAGACGTACGACGAAGCGGTAACGACGAAACAGTGCGACGCGTTGAAAGCGCTGACTGGTCCGTCGAAAATGGCCATATTCAACCGTTGAGGACGGGTGTTGGGGTCGACGCGGGGGACTCAGTTCGGTAGAATGAATGCTGCGTGGAGCAGTGCCCTCTTCGAGTAGCATCGACGGTGGCACAATCGCGCGGGCTAAAGCCCGCGGCTCGGGTTCTTGTTCCGCGTTTTGGCATCTCCCGCCTTTAGACGCCGGTTCGTTCGACGCTTTGCTTGCCGGCGACGCATTCTCATGTGAGGTGACGTGTGAATCCGTTCGATCGTGTCGTCGAAAATGAAGAACCGCGCGGGCTAAAGCCCGCGACTCAGAACACAGAAGCGGGAAATGCTCTAGTGTTCCGTCACGCGTTAGTTGGCGGGTTTTTCCGAGCCGCTCCTGCGGAGAGCGAAGCTCCCGTAAGGGAGCGGTCCAGCATTCTCTGGCTATCTCCGGTCGTCCGCTCCCTTACGGTCGCGGCTCTGTTCAGGCCGGCCCGTCGAATTTGGTGTGACGCAACAGTAGCACGGCAGCGCCTCCTATCGATCTGCTCCGGTGCTGCGCTTTTGATGATTGCGACGACCACGAGCTTCGGGGAGATCGTCTCTACCGAGGCGAGCGTATCGACAGCCGTACAGGAGTTGATCGACGGTGAGCCGGCCTCGGTCAGCGCCGACGGCGGAGCGTTTCCGTCGGACGGTTCGTCGCTTCCGATGGCTGCGTCCGCCAGTTTGGTTTCGACGGACCTTGACGGAACGCTCACCGCGCTCGGTCAGGGGTTCGCCGAGTTCCTGGACCCGGCTCGATTGAGCCAGGCGAATCCACAAGAGCTCGCGCTCGAGGTAGCCTGTTATTCCAACGCGGCCGACGTGTCCTACGACGTGCAGTCGTCCGTAACGGAACTTCGCAGCGTCGTTTTTCCGTCGGTACCGGGGTTGGGCGAAGCGGGCGTCGACTTCGATGCGAACAACGTCGCGGAGATTGAGAGTCGGTTTTTCCTCAGCGGAGCGGTGATTGTTTGGTCCACGGCCTCGTCAACGGACCTTTCCGATGTGGTGGCTGACGTGCGCATTTCGGTGGAGCGCGAGGACACCGGCGCAACGCTTTTCGATACGGCGCTGACCGTCGCGGTCGATCCATCCGGCGACGTTGAACCGACGACAACCGGTCCGGTCGTGGTTCAGCGCGTTACGCCGGCGATCCTGGGGGCGGCCGGGCTGGACGCCGCATCGGTCGCGATCCTTGAAGACGTGGAGCGAGAAGGAACGCTCGTCTTACTTCTGATCCCCCAGCAGCAACACGCCTACAGCTACGCCGTAACAGCCGACGAGGCCTTTACGCTTCGGGCACGAATCGAAGCGCGCATCCAAAACGCTCCCGGCGGAACGGGTGTAGCCGTGGTCCTGGGTCGTCCGTTTCGTGAGTTGGCGGATTTCGTTGAGCTGGGACTGCCCGGAACCGACGGCGCGTCGATGCAAAAATCGTTGAACCAAGCGGTGGCCCAGCGCGATGTGGGCTTGGTTTCATCTCCGACGGTGCAGCAGGTTGTGCCCAACGCGGCGCCGTGCGGAGCGATGGGCGTCGAGATGATGGTCGTCGGTCTCTTCCTGAGCTTCGCCGGGCACAGGCGCCGTCTCGCGGTCTAAGGCGTTTCCCATATTCAACTGACGAGGTCGCGGTGAGGCCTGTACGTCCCCCACCCTTGCTGCGCAAGAATGGGGCACCCGGCATCAAGCGCCGCATCACACGCCGGGTCACGTTCTCGCCGGTCAATACGACCGATTTTCGTCGGCCATCTTCAAGAGCATCGTCGCGGTTTGCTGGGCCGCTCGACCGTTACGAAGCGGTTTCACCAGTTCCGCTAGATCGCGTGACATGCTGGACCGCATCTCGTCGGACCGGAGCAGCTCAATCGCCTTGGCTGCGATGGGTTCGGTCGACGAAAAGTAGGGCATGAACTCCGGCACGAGCTCTTTGCCGGCGAGGATGTTGGGAAGACTCAGGTGCGGCATCGAAATCATCCAGCGAAAAACAAGGTGATAGAGAAGTCGCGATGAGTTGTACATAACCAGCATGGGGCGCTCGTGGAACGCGACTTCCAGCGCCGTCGTTCCGGACGCGACGAGTACGAGGTCGGCCGCTTTGACCAGTTCGTGGTGGTGCTTGGGGTACTGACGAACCGATAGCCCGCTTCTTGAGACCAAGTCCTCGATGATCGGCGCGACTTGCGGGTTGGCTACGGAAACACCGAAGCTAACGCCGCGGATCGCACCGGCGATCTGTTGCGCGACCTCCATCTGACCGGGAAGTACCGATTTGACGACATGCTTGCGTGATCCGGGAAGCAGTGCAACGACAGGGCGCCCGCGCTCACCGATCCCAGCGACGACGCCCTCGTCGATTTTGAGCTTGTCCATCTCGTCGGCGAGCGGATGACCCACAAAGGTCGCATCGACGCCCCTGCTGCGAAAATACTCTTCCTCGAACGGCAGAATCACAGCCACGTGATCGACGCGGTTTCTCAGTTTATGGATACGATTGGCGCCCCATGCCCAGAGCTGCGGCGCGATGTAGTAGAGCACGGGAACGGCCGCTGCCTGAGCGCGACCGGCCAGCGGAAGATGCAGCACCGGACTGTCGATCACGACGGCTGCGTCGAAAGGATAACGCAGCAGATGACGCTCACTCGTTTCGAGCATCGCAATTCCGCGGGCTGCGTTGGCAATCGCTCCGAGCAGCATGGCCGAGTGGCGGGTCATGTCGTAAATGGGTTCACAGCCTGCGTCCACCATTTTCGGACCTGCGACGCCGACGAAGCGTGCATCCGGGCACAACTTTTTGGTGGCCCGAATGAGCGACGCACCGTGGACGTCGGCACTTTGCTCGGCCGCGCTGATAAAGAGAAGTGGAGCTCGCGCGATCGGTTGGGGATGGGAAGCCACGCTAAGGTCGGGCCCTCTGATGGAATCGTTCGCACGCCTCGGCCGCACGGAAATGCCCGCAACCTGCCGGTCGCTGATGGTCCTGGCTGCCGAGGCTAAGACGCTAAGCCCTGGCGGTACAACGGTCAATCGACCGGCGGCAACGGGCCGATACATAAATCATAAGTCCGTTTATCTAAAGAACTTACATGCATGCACGTCACCCGCGGCAGCCTCCTGCGCGAGATTCTGGCGGTGAACTCTCGGTTATGGAGGGCCAAACGCCCAGCCTGGTGAAGACTTGTGCCGGATGGTCGGCGGCTTGTCGCGAAAGACGAGGCCGATACCGCCGTTGGGGGCAGCCTAGAATCGTTGCCGCAGGCTCGTGTACGTCGTTGAGCGGCAGTTGATCCGGGGCGAAAATCTGTTACATTGATGGGTTCGAGGCGTCCGGATTGGACGGCGTCAAGTTTCGTGGAACGATACTGGAGGTGTTTTTTGGCATCGGAGTTGGTACGTCAATTGGTGGACGCAGGAATCCACTTTGGCCACCGCGTGAGCCGCTGGAATCCCAAGATGTCACCGTACATCTTCGGGAAGCGCAACACCATTCACATCATCGACATTCGAGAGACTGTGAGGGGTTTGCTTCGAGCGAAGAAGTTCATCGCGCTACTGGTAGCCAAAGGTGAGGATGTATTGTTTGTTGGAACCAAACGGCAGGCGCGACCTCAGGTTCGTCAGCATGCTGAGCGTGTGGGAATGCCGTACGTCACGGAGCGCTGGCTAGGCGGAACGTTAACAAACTTTCGCACGATCCGCTTGCGGCTTGGCCGACTCGAAGAGCTTGAGCAGGCCGAGAGCGACGGTACGGCGCTTGAATACAGCAAGAAGATGATCGCCTCGCGTACGCGCGAGGCGCGTAAGATTAAGCGAAACCTGGAGGGCATCCGAAACATGACCCGCCTCCCCGGTGCGCTCATCGTGATCGACGTGCAGCGTGAACACAACGCCGTTCGCGAGGCGAAGAAGCTGAAGATTCCGACGGTTTGCCTCATCGACACCGACTCCGACCCGGACTTCGCCGACATTCCGATCCCCGGGAACGACGACGCCATCCGTGCCATCGACACGATTTTGACGCACCTCGCTGACTCGGTGGAAGAGGGCCTGAGAGGGCGCAAAATCAGCAAAGCGGAAGACGACGAACCTTCCCAGAAGCGCCAGCAATCTTCGCCCACCACGTCAGCCAGCGCCGACGACGAACCGCCGACAGAGGGTGGCGAATCGATCGGGGCGGAGGCGTCTACGGCGGTCGCAGGCCCAACGGAAACCACAGATCCGGGCCTCGCTTCAGCGGCGACGGCTCCGCCGGAATCGTCGTCGTAACATCGCCGACGCAGCATTCATCGGCGCCGGCAGGACGGCCCGAAGCCAACCCGGCGTATACTCGAAACAGGATACGAAAATGGCGTAGGCCGCCGTCAGTGGCTCCGCC
>JADFRO010000177.1 GCA_022561255.1 Planctomycetota bacterium
GGACATCCGTCGGCTCCAACAGTTGTGCGAGGCGGGGTTTCGGCGCAGTTGTCCAGATCGTCTGATACGCCGTCTCCATCGGTGTCGATTTCACTCGGAGCACAGCCGTCGGCGTTAACCGCATCAGTTTGACCTTCCGGTGTATCCAGGCATTGGTCGAGATCATCGGTTACACCGTCGTCGTCACCGTCGCGTTGATTGGGTGAGCACCCGTTGGCGTCCACTTCCGCATCGGCGGCTGTATCTTCGCACTGGTCGATGTCGTCGCCCACGCCGTCGCCATCCGTATCGTCGGCGTTCGGGTCTCCGATCGGGCACCCGTTGTCATCTACTTGTACACTGGTCGGCGTGTTGGGGCAGGCGTCGTCCTCATCCGGTACGCCGTCGTCGTCGCGGTCGACGGGAGCCGTCGGCGGCGGATCCTGCTGCGTCTCGATGAAGTTGGCGGAAATCGAACTGATTTCGTTCGTGTTCACCGTGAGTGGATTTACGTCATCCACATCGGCACCCGACCAGCCGCTAAACTCCCAACCTTCGTCGGGAATCGCGGTGAGCGTTACGATCGAACCGGCGGCCGACTGCTCCACCCTTCCATTTCCTGAGGCTACGGAGACGTTGATGGTCGACAGCGGCTCTGTACTGGGGCATCCTGTCAGCGTGATGGCCACAACGCCCAACATTGCGGTGACTACGAGCCACCGATACCTGCAAGAGTTTTCAAGTCGCACAATGAATCTCCCTTACCCCCGCGAGAATGAAGTGATCCGGCACTCCTTCCGGCCCGGCGGCTGCACCGAGCCCACCGTCGGAGGACTCACTCCTGGCAACTTTATGCCAGCACCAAGGGTCAAGGCAAGGGGCGGCTCTCACCTGCGCGCTGGTTATCGGAGGGCGGGCGAGCCCAAACCCGATCGCCCAGCTTGAAACATATGCCCAATCCCCGTAGCTTATTCCCGTTTCGCGGGAACCCGGGGCTGCGGCGCGTGACGCCAACGTCCGAAATCTGATTGGATTTCTCAATGTCAACAGCCAACTCGTTTCGCGTCGGTGTGGGGTACGACATTCATCGCCTGGCCCGAGATCGGAGGCTGATTCTCGGCGGCGTGGAAGTGCCCCATGACCGTGGGTTGCTCGGACACAGTGACGCCGACGTCGTTCTTCACGCGGTAACCGACGCACTACTCGGTGCTGCTGGTCTGCCCGACATCGGCGATCTTTTCCCCGACACCGACCCGGCCTACAAGGATGCGGATAGTCGCGCGTTGTTGGCGGACGTGATGAAACGACTCGAAGGCAAGGAGCTAGCCGTCGGCAACATCGACGTGATCATCCACGCCGAAGCTCCGAAGCTCTCGGCACATAAACGTAAGATCGCGGAGTCGATCGCCACAGCGACGAACTGCCCGGCCGATCGCGTAAGCGTCAAGGCCAAGACCAACGAAGGTGTCGGTCCGCTCGGCCAGGGGGATGCGATCGCTTGTACGGTCGTCGCACTGGTCATGCAGGTGGGATGAAACCAAAGGCGCGGGCCTTAGCCCGCGCGGCGACGCGGTCAGCGGACCCATACGTCCGCAAACCAACGAAACAGCCGCGCTGCTAATCGGGCGTTGGCCGGCAGTGATGATGGAAGCTGAGGATTTTTACCGATGGGTTTGACCGTCTACAACACACTGTCCCGCAAAAAGGAACCGTTCGAACCGGTCACACCGGGCAAGGTGGGGATTTATCTTTGCGGTCCAACCGTCTACAAGCCCAGTCACATCGGGCACGCCGTCGGTCCGATTATCTTCGACGCGATCAAGCGCTACCTCGTCTACCGTGGATACGAAGTCACCTGGGTCGTCAACATCACCGACGTTGACGACAAGCTGATCGACGAGGCCCGGCGCCAAGGCACGTCAACGCTCGTTCTCGCTGAGCGCGTCACCAAGGATTATATGGAAGCGATGGCTCGTCTGAACGTGAGCGGCATCGACATCATGCCCAAAGCCTCCGAGCACATTCCCGACATCGTCGCGTTTGTTCAGCGGCTTATCGATAAGAACTTCGCCTACACATCCAACGGCGACGTCTATTTCGACGTCACCAAGGACGACGACTATGGAAAACTGTCGAACCGCCGGATCGAAGACCAAACCGGTCAACGCGACCTTCAAAGCGGCGAGAAACGCAACCCCGCCGATTTCGCGCTGTGGAAGGCTGCCAAGGAGTCCGAACCCGACGAGGTCAAGTATGACTCCCCGTGGGGCAAGGGCAGACCGGGTTGGCACATCGAGTGCTCAGCCATGGCGATGCGCTACCTCGGTGAAACCTTCGACATTCACGGCGGGGGGATCGACCTTATTTTTCCACACCACGAAAACGAAGTGGCCCAGTCCGAATCCGCTACGGGCAAGCCGTTCGCCAAATGGTGGATGCACAACGGCCTCACGCGCGTCAACACAAAGAAAATATCCAAATCCGACGCGTCGCCCGAGATGCAAGCCGCCCTGACGCAGATGACGTTGCACAATTTGCTCGACGAATATCCCGGCGAGTTGATACGGTTCTTTGTACTGAGCACGCATTACCGCCGACCGATCGAATACTCCTCCGAGGAGATCGCCGGCAAACGCAAAGGGCTCGACACGTTCTACCGACTCTTCCAGCGCGTCGAGCGCATCTGCGGTGAATCGCCCTACACCCGCTGCGGAGACGGATTCAACTCCGCGTCGTCACCTTCACACGCTCCCGAACCGCAGGCTTTGACCTGCGCCAAGATCGGTAACGAAGCGATGGCGACCGCGTACACCACATGCTTCGAGCAATTCATGCTGTCGATGGAGGATGATTTCAACACCGCCGGTGCGATCGCTGCACTCTTCGATTTTGCCGGTGCCATCAACCGCCACATCGAGCAGGAGAACCTCGAAAAGGCAGGGGCATCCAAAACGTCGCCCGGGGACCACGCCAACGCCGCGCTCAACGCGACTGCCTGTCTGATCGCTTTGGCTCAACTAATCGGCGTGTTTCTCGAGCCGCAGAAAGAGAAGGCCGGCAGCGAAGACGGCCTGGCGGACAAAGCCATGCAGGTTCTTATTCAGGTACGCCAGCATCTTCGCAAGAAAAAGGATTTTGAGTCGGCGGACCTGATTCGCGACCTGCTACGCGAGCAGAAGATTACACTCGAAGACCGCGCCGGTGAGACCGAATGGCGCGCCGAGTGATCGCCGCCCACATGAATCAAAGGGCCTGCGAGGCATACGACTGAGGCAGCACGAAGGAGACGCTGTGAAAGTCCTGATCGCTGACAAGTTTGAAGAGTCCGGCGTAGAAGAACTTCGCGCCGCCGGTTGCGACGTCACGCACGATCCGGAACTCTCCGGCGATTCCTTGACCGCAGCTATCAAGCAGACCCGCTGTCGCCTGCTTATCGTGCGCGGAACGAGAGTCACTGAAGCCGCCCTGACCGCGAGTGACGAACTCGGCGTTGTGGTTCGTGCTGGTGCGGGCTACAACACGATCGACTTGGTGGCCGCCTCTCGGCGGAGCGTCTTGGTAGCCAACTGCCCCGGAAAAAATGCCGTCGCCGTGGCGGAGCTTACTTTCGCGCTGATCCTGGGCCTGGATCGTCTCGTCGTCGAAAATGTTACCGACCTAAGAGAAGGTTGCTGGAACAAAAAACGCTACGCGAAAGCCCGTGGTCTCAAGGGGCGAACGCTGGGTGTCGTCGGTCTGGGCACGATAGGCTGCGCTGTAGTTCAGCGGGCCGCGGCGTTTGAGATGAACATCGTCGCTTGGAGTCGCTCCCTAACAGCAGAGAAAGCGGAGCGACTTGGACTGATCGCGTGTGCGTCGCCGGCCGAGGTCGCTTCGCGGTGCGATATCCTCACCATCCACCTCGCCGCTGCTCCCGAGACGAAGGGTTTGATCGATGCCGACGTGCTCAACCGCCTCAAAGCAGGTGCGTACGTGATCAACACGGCCCGTGCGGACGTCATGGATTACGAGGCGCTGGCTGTCGCCGCCGGAGAGCGCGATCTTCGAGTCGGACTCGACGTGTACCCCGATGAGCCGGCCACCGGAGAGGCCCGGTTTCGCTGCGCGATCGCTCACTCGGGCCCAATCGTCTACGGCACGCACCACATCGGTGCCTCGACGGATCAGGCGCAAGAGGCGATCGCCGCGGAAACGGTTCGCATAGTAAAGGCTTACATGAGCACCGGTCGTGTGGAAAACTGCGTGAACCTCTGCCAGAGGTCCGCCGCGCGCTACGTACTGGTGGTGCGTCATCGCAACCGACCCGGTGTGTTGGCCTATACACTTCACGCGATCAGCCACGCGGGTGTGAACGTCGAAGAAATGGAAAACGTCATCTGCGAAGGGGCGGAATCCGCAAGCGCTCAGATCAAACTCGACGCCCCGCTCGACGACGCGCTTCTACGCGAGATTCGCGATGGTAACGAGCACATCTTCGCCGTGTCGTTCGCGTCCATCGACGATCGCTCGGATGCCGACATGCCTTAAGTCGCAGGCTTGAACCCGCGCGGGCCCACGAAATCCACCCACCGACTGCAACGAAGCAAACGGGATTCGCTTAAACTTGCACATCGTTCCGGCACGCGTGCTGCGTATCACGCTACGGATGCCGGCTCACGCGGCGTCGCAGTTTGTGAGGGCGTCGAGCCGCCCGTCACTTTGCGATCCGCCTTTACGCCCAAGGCGTTCGCCAACGTGTTGCGCATTTCGTTGAGCTGGGCGACCGCGTTCTCTACAGCATCGCGGCGTACACCGTCGTTTTCGCAACCGGCTGACTCCAGCGCAGCCAGGGCGTCACAGACCGAATCGAATTGAGATTGCTTATCAGCCCTGATCGTATCGACGGCCGAGAAGAAATTCTTGAACAGGGCCTTGAACTCATCCTTGCGGCGTAGCGGTCTAAGCTTGGGAATCTTTCCCGCTGCGATCTCGTTAAAATGCCGATCCAGAACGAAAAGCGGTCCGCAAATACGATGCGTCGCCATGAAGCACCACCATCCGACCGCCGCGGCCGTCAGGATCGAGAACGCCAATGCGGACATCAGGATGACCATACCCGTGTCCACGACGTAGCTTGTCGGGAACATCAGCCGGTGGCGTGCCTGCTCGTGGAGCACAACGAAGAGCACCGAGCTGAGCACCGACGAAACAAGAAACACGGTGAGCGACAGTCCCAGCGTGTACTTCCACTGGAAGTCAGGATTGACCACATATCGGCGTCTGCGGTTACTCTTCTTCGTGTTGGGTGTTCCCGACGTAGCGTTGTCCATTGTGGTATCGCCCTCTTGATTCGTGGCACGATGCGCAGATCCGACCGGACAGCCCTGCACCACGAGGCCTTCGTACGACCGACGATCTTCGCATGGCGTCTCGGCGCTCGCTCGAAGCCTCGTTACGGTCACTGGCAAGTATACGTTACGAAATTCTTGGGGGCGGCACTCCCGCAGGTGCGTCCGATAGAACACTCCAACACGGAGACACTGAGAACGACGGCCGGTGAACCCGCGATTATCGCCCGCCGCCGTTTGAGTTGGAAAATTCTTACGCATCTTTTGCCGACGCGACCGGTGAATCGTACCTTTCCGGCGACATCCTAAACTGGCAAACCAGTCGCAAGACTGGGACGCAAAGCGTAGAGTCCCGCACGGGGTCGGGATTGTCGCGCTGCCCGGTTTCGTCGTGGGGTACGACGCACCGGACGGATGGGAAGAGGCTCTAAGGAGGGCATCCCATGACGCGATCCTGCGCTACCACTTCACACCGTCGCCGAGGCGCCGTCGTCGCCTTCGTAGCCATCTCGCTGGTCACGCTCCTGCTGTGCGCTTCACTAGCTGTCGACGTCGGATACATCTGCGCGCTCACCGCCGAAGCCCAAAACAACGCCGATGCCGCAGCCCTAGCGGGCGCTTCCGCGCTGAAAGAAAGCACTTCCGACTTCCGCGCAAGGGCTCTGGATATGCTCGCTCGCAACCAGGCGACCCAAGGGTTTCAGTCACTTGACGATCAGATCATCGAGGCGGGAAGGTGGGACAAGGCCACCATGACCTTCTCTTCGCTGCCCGACTCCCAAAGCGCCAGCGCTAACGCCGTCCGCGTCCGCAGCGTACGCGCCGACGTAGCGCTTTACTTCGCGAGCGTTATGGGCCACGACACAACCACGGTGCAACGTGAGGCCGTAGCCCTGGTGACGCCGTCGTGCCAGGGTATTTGGGGCATCGACTCGGTGACAGTGCCGGGATCGGTAACCATCGACAGTTGGGATTCGACAACGGGGCCGTACGACCCTGGGACGCACAACCATAACGGCGACGTGTGCAGTAACGGAACCGTTACGGTCTCCGGCTCCGCGGACGTCTTCGGAGATGTGCTCGCAAGCGACATCATACTTAACGGCGGTGCCCTCACGATTTCCGGCTTTACAGAAGAAACGGTTAATCTCGCGATTGCGCCCCCACCCAACTTCGGCGACAT
>JADFRO010000178.1 GCA_022561255.1 Planctomycetota bacterium
CAGGTCGGGACCTGGCTTCAATACGCCTCCATCCTTCGCCCACCCAATCCGGCGTAGCACTCATTCGCCGCAAGCGGCGATTGGACGTCGCGCAGGCTGAAGCCCGCGGCTCAGGGGATTGCTGGGATATGTTCGCAGTGCGCTGTGAGATTCCCTAGCAGCCCTCGCTTGGCGCTCGACCATCCTCTATAACACCCTCGTGCCCAAGCGGAGGGACATCAAGAACATCCTGATCATTGGCTCAGGACCTATCGTCATAGGCCAAGGGGCGGAGTTCGACTATTCCGGTACGCAGGCGTGCAAAGCGTTGCGTGAGGAAGGGTACGGCGTCGTTCTGCTCAATTCAAACCCGGCCACCATCATGACCGACCCGGGGATGGCGGACCGCACCTACATCGAACCGATCACGCCCGAGTTCATCGAAAAGATTTTTCAAAAGGAACGGGACGACGGACACCCCATCGACGCCCTGCTACCGACGCTGGGTGGCCAAACGGGGCTGAACTGCGCCATGGAGACAGCCGAGCGCGGCATTCTCACGAAATACGACGTCGAGATGATCGGCGCGGATCAAAACGCCATACACAAAGCCGAAGACCGCACGGCCTTCAAAGAGACCATGATCGAACTGGGCATGGACATGCCGCGATCGGGCATCGCCCACAACCTCGACGAAGCCGCCGCCATTCTAAAAGAGATCAAACTTCCCTGCTGCATACGACCAGCCTACACGCTCGGCGGTGAGGGCGGTGGGTTTTGTCGAACGATGGAAGAATTCGAGACGATCTCTCGGCGCGGACTCGCAGCCTCTCGCATCGGTGAAATCCTGATCGAGGAGAGTCTGTACGGCTGGAAAGAGTTCGAACTGGAACTGATGCGCGATCGTGCGGACAACGTCGTGATCATCTGCTCGATCGAAAACGTCGACGCGATGGGCGTGCATACGGGTGACTCCATCACCGTCGCACCGATTCAGACGCTGACGGACAAGGAATACCAGAAGATGCGCGACAGCGCCGTAGCGATCATCCGCGCTATCGGCGTTGACACCGGGGGGTGCAACATTCAGTTCGGTGTAGAGCCCGAGACGGGCCGGCAGGTCGTTATCGAGATGAACCCGCGTGTGTCTCGATCGTCCGCGCTGGCGAGCAAGGCGACGGGCTACCCCATCGCGCGCATCGCGGCCAAGCTTGCCGTCGGCTACACGCTCGACGAGCTGCCCAACGACATCACGCAGACAACGCCAGCCAGCTTCGAGCCCACCATCGATTACGTCGTCGTGAAAATGCCCCGATGGACGTTCGAGAAGTTTCCCGACTCCGACGAAACCCTCACAACGCAGATGAAGTCGGTCGGCGAGGCGATGGCCATCGGAAGAACGTTCAAAGAGGCGTTCCAAAAATGCATCCGCTCGATGGAGGTGCAACGATTCGGGTTCGGACTGGATGACAACGACGCGTGGCTCAAGGCGCAAGCGGGCGTTGCGACAATGTGCTCGGACTCGAAGGCGGAGGGTCGAGGGTATTCCTTGGGTACGAATGCCGAGTCCGCCGGCCCTGGCGACCCATCGAACGGTGAGAAACCGCGCGGGCTGAAGCCCGCGGCTCGGAACACAGAAACGGAAAATGCACCAACGCGCGGGGAGGCTCGCGTTGGAGGCGGGGCGGCGCCGTCGCTAGGGGGTATAACGTCCACGGAGGCGCCGCCTGATACGAAAGAGCAACACGCTCAATCGTGGCCCATCCCTCGAGAGATTCTGCGCGACAAGCTCGCCCGTCCGTGCCAGGGGCGACCGCACTACATCCGCTACGCCATGAAGATGGGGTGGAGTCTGGATCAAATCCACGAACTGACACGAATCGACCCGTGGTTTCTCGCGCAGATGCGCGAACTCGTGGAAGCCGAGGACGCCATCCTGAGCAACGGCCGGCTCGCTGACGCGAAGCGGCTGGGCTACAGCGATCCGCAAATCGCTCATGCAACGGGCGGCAACGCGAGCACGATGGACCGCATACGTCCGGTGTACAAGCTGGTAGACACCTGCGCCGCCGAGTTCGAAGCGCGGACGCCTTATTATTACTCCACCCACGAGGTTCCATTCGAGTCGGTCGATCTGAAGGCGCCCGACGACGCCCACGCGACCACCAGGGGAACGCCTCTCGCTGAAGATGAGATTCGCATCACGGACAAACAAAAAGTCGTGATCCTCGGCGGCGGCCCCAACCGAATCGGACAGGGGATCGAATTCGATTACTGCTGCTGCCACGCGTCGTTCGCCGCGAGGAACGCCGGGTTTGAGTCGGTCATGGTCAACTCCAACCCTGAAACGGTCAGCACGGACTTCGACACCAGCGATCATCTTTTCTTCGAGCCGCTCACGCACGAAGACGTGCTCAACATCGTCGAGCGCCTTAACGGGCAACCGCTGTTGGGCGACAAGGCCGGTTTGGTCAAGGGCGCAATCGTCCAGTTCGGCGGCCAAACGCCGCTCAACCTCGCCCAAGGGCTCAAAGACGCCGGCGTTCCCATTCTCGGAACACAACCGGAGAAAATTCATCTCGCTGAAGACCGCGAGGAATTCCAAAAAATTCTGCGCGAGCTGAGTCTCATGCAGCCGCCCTGCGGAATCGCCCGAAGCGGCGAGCAAGCGTGCAAAATCGCCGACGAAATCGGGTATCCCGTTCTCGTGCGCCCCAGCTACGTGCTCGGGGGCCGGGGAATGAAGGTCTGTAACAACAGCGACGACCTGAACGATTTCCTCGAGACGGCGTTTAGCGCGAGCGATCGAACCGGCTGCGGCGCTAATCCCATCCTGATCGACAAATTCCTCGTGGACGCGATCGAGGTCGACGTCGACGCTGTGGCGGACTATGGCCGAACCGCTGCGAACACAGCGGACACCGCGCCGGCTCCCACCTGCATGGTCGCAGGCATCATGGAGCACATCGAGGAGGCCGGCGTTCACAGCGGGGATAGCACGACGGTCCTTCCACCGTTTTCGCTCGGACGCATGGTGATCGAGGAACTGTTCCGGTCGACGCAGCGCCTGGCGGAAAGACTTCAGGTGTGTGGTGCGATGAACGTACAATACGCCGTCTTGAACCGGACCGTTTACGTGCTTGAGGTCAACCCGCGTGCGTCGCGAACGCTGCCTTTTGTCGCGAAAGCGACGGGGGTTCCCTGGGCTGAAGTCGCCACACGCGTCATGCTCGGCGAACCCCTGGCGGACGTGCTCAAGTCGCACAACGTCTCACGAACGCCCTGGCCCTCGCACACGGCCGTCAAAGCCCCGGTATTCCCTTTCCACAAGTTTCCAGGCGTCGACGTCATCCTCGGTCCGGAGATGCGTAGCACGGGAGAGGTGATGGCCATCGCCCCGGGATTCGGTCAGGCGTTTGCGAAAGCTCAGATCGCCACAGGACTTTCTTTACCGACGTCGGGCAATGCGTTGGTGAGTGTGAACGATCCGGACAAACCGCGCGTCGTTTCGATCGCGCGCGAGCTATACGATCTGGGATTTAAGCTTTTTTCCACCGCCGGGACACGCAAGATACTCGCGGAGGCGGGGATCGACGCGACGCTCGTCTCAAAATACGCCGAGTCGAGCGGCGCTCCGTTTCTCAAGGATCTGATCGACGACGGCACTCTCGACCTTCTGATCAACACGCCGATCCGAACCGGCCCTGCGTCGCACGAAGGTCGCTGGCGAGCCGCTGCGACCGCGCGACAAGTACCGTTGATTACAACGCTGGCGGGTGCGCGCGCCGCCGTAGAAGCGATTCGCGTGCTAAGTAAGGGCGAAAACGGCCGGGATGCCACGCCCCTGTCGGTCAAACCGCTTCAGTCATATTTTGCCAACTGACGACCTTGTTGCGCGCGAGAAACACCGAATGAGCCTTTTGCCGATTATCGCTGTCGGACTTGGTGTCGGTTTCGCCGGCGGATTGTTCGGAATCGGCGGCAGCATCGTTCTGATCCCCGCATTGACCGAGCTACTGGGGCCGGACCAACACCGTTACCAAGCGGCCGCGATGATCGTCAATTTCTTCGTGGCAGTTCCCGCTGTTTACCAGCATCGCCGCGCCAGCGCCATTGAGCGCGGAACGGTCATTCGGATCGTCCCGCTCGCTTTGGTCGCCGTGCTCATCGGTGTGGGGATCAGTGAGCTGGGGTTTTTCGCGGGCGAGGGTGAGACCTACCTTCGCGCTCTGTTCGGCGGATTTTTGTTCTTCAGTGCGGCGATGGAGTTCAGGCGATATCGACGGGGTGATCCGATTGGACAAGATCTAGCCGGCTCGCACGCTGGGGATCGTCCGCCAGGTGTGCCGCATTGGCGATCGATCGTGTGGGTGGCGATTCCCACCGGGATCGCCGCGGGCCTGCTGGGCATCGGCGGAGGAATCGTTGCGGTTCCGTTGCAGCGACGGTTTCTGAACATCCCGCTTCGGCAAGCGATCGCAAACTCCGCGACGCTCATCATCGCCACGAGTCTGGTGGGGGCCACGGCGAAGAACTACGCGTATGCGATGCAAAACGGTCGAACGTTCGACGCGTTGATTTTGGCTGCCGTCGTCGTTCCGACGGCGATCATCGGGAGCATGGCCGGCAGTCGATTGACGCACAAACTTCCGATCCGATTGCTGAAGGGCATGTTCATCGTGCTGCTGCTGATCGCGGGAATCCGCTTCAGCTACACAGCCCTGCGATCGCTACCAACTTCGCCCCCGCAACCGAGAGTCGCATTTTACGAGGAGGGGCGGACATCTCGAAACGCAACAGACGCCTCTTGGGCCCCGTTTCCGTGAAGCGGTGGCGCTCCTCGCGGATCATGGAGAATCCGGCCGAAGCGTAGCATCGCGCCGCGACGGTGTTTTCCGGGAAGACCACAAGTGAAATGCGCTTGGCGCGAAGACGCTGGAACGCGTAACGTACCAGCGCGTCGAGCAGTGCTCGTCCCAACCCTCGACCACGACGATGTGGGTCGATGACGACGTGACCTATCCACTGATGATCCGGTTGCCCGCGCATCGGATTGAGCTCCGCATAGCCGAGCGGGTTGCACGGTTTCGCAGCACCTTCCAGGCCGTCGGGCAACAAGACGAACGCCCGACCGAATGGCTTGACCCATTCGCGAACCTTTTGGCCGGTGAGCGGCGGCGGAGTGCTGGGCGCAAGGAAGCGGAGTTCGCGTGCGCTTCGGACCCAACTTGCGATGACCGGCGCATGGGCGGGCCCAAAGGGCGCGAGTCGCGAACGTGTTACCGGCTCGGCGCTCAACTGGATCATGTGGTCATCTCCCGGGCGGTGTCCCAATATCTTGGTCACGTTTTCATCGACCGGTTCGCCCACGTCGCTGAAGCGGACATGGCCCAGCACGGGGATCCGCAGCTTGAGCAATGTATGCGGCAGGTAACCCGCGCCGCTGGACACGGGCGACCCACGAATTCGACATTCCGTTGAAGAAAACCGGTGTGAGCCCGTTTGGGGCGAGGCGATGCCCGAGACTGGAGTCGAACCAGCACGTCCTTACGGACACAAGCACCTCAAGCTTGCGCGTCTGCCAATTCCGCCACCCGGGCAAATGGGAACCAGGAAGTTTAGCGTCACGAGGCAGGGCGTCAATCGTTGCGACGCGGGGAGGAGATCGAGCCTGCGAGTACGTCGCCGGATTGCAAGAAACAGCGACGGGGACAGGTGTAAGCACCCGCCCCCGTCGCTGTTGATCTACACATTACTCGGGCGACTCGTTGCCGCCCGTCGCTCAGTCCGCGCGGCGTCTGCCGCCGCGAGAAGCGAATGACAACCGCCTAGTCGCTGGGACAACTTTGCGGCCCCTTGATCTGCCCCGTAGGCTGCGGCACGGACGCCAGAGGGTCGATCGTGTTTTGCAGCTCCAGCACGTTGACGTTCCTGTACGGCCGGAGCAGACTTCCGACCAGCATGACACGCGGCTTGGTGAGCGCGCCTGGGGCGGCAATCTCCTTCAACTTGTTGCTCGCCAACGCGATGTCGCTTGCGTCCAAGCCATTGTCATCGAGGTCGCCCCAGCGAGCCGTGATGATTAGCAGCTTCGGCGACCTGAACCCACAGCCGGCAACGTCGCCGTCACACCCGAACGGGATCTGAGTCACGTCGTACGCCGAACGAGCCGGAACGACGCCCTCACCAAAAACGTGCAGCGGAGCGCTGCGAGTGCAGGTATAAGCCACGCACGACACGTTCTCGGCACAATCTTCGTCGATCATGCACGCGGTAGTCGTGCCTTCACAAACCGCCCCGGGACAATCATCGTCGGTCGCGCATTCGCCGTGATCGTTGGGTCCGCCTTCACACCGCCTGTTGGCCAACTCACCCGCCCAGTCACGGAAGTCCGGCTCACAGCCGAGAACCGCACAGGGGAAGTCCGGCTGGGGAGCGGTGTCCGGACACATCAGCGACTCAATGCATGACACGGCCGTGGCACAATCCGCG
>JADFRO010000002.1 GCA_022561255.1 Planctomycetota bacterium
CCGCGAGGGGCGCCGGGGGTTTTGTCTGGCGCTGCAAACGCGCGAGCAGCACATCAAACGAGAGCGAGCGACGAGCAACATCTGCACGAATCAGGGGCTGCTGGCGGTGCGGGCGTCGGTATATCTCGCGGCGATGGGTAAAATCGGGATCGGCAAGGTTGCGTCGCAGTGTTTCGACAAGGCCCATTACGCGGCCGAACAGATCGCGCAGTTGGACGCCTATGAGCTTCGTTTTCCGGGCGCGCCGTTTTTTAAGGAGTTCGTCGTGCGAACTTCCCACAGGGTGAGCGCGGCACTGAAGGCTTGTAAAGATCGAGGCATTCTCGGCGGCGTTGCTCTGGGGCGCTTCGATGAAGGATACGACGATTGCTTCCTCGTTGCGGTAACGGAGAAGCGTTCGAAGAAGGAAATTGATGACTTGGTAGCTGCTCTCGATGCTGCGTAACGATTGGCCATCGTGGATCACCGTCGGCGTGGGCCTGTTGGTCGTGTTGACCATCGGTGTCACGCTCATCGTGGTCTACTTGATTTGGCGGGACGGATACGTTCGGGGATGGCGAAAGGCGAGGAATCAGCCGCCGACGTGCACAAGGTGCGGATACAACATGTCAGGACTAACGCAATGTCGCTGTCCGGAGTGTGGCCAACCGTATACGATCGACCAGCTTTGGCAGACGCCGATTGTACCCGGATGTAAGACGCCGCCCCGTAAGCCGGAGGGCGAATCGATGAAAGAAACGCAACTGCCGACATGACAACAGCGACCACGAAACCTACGATCGTAGTGGATACGCCGGCGCCTCTCGACGTCGCGCGGAGAAGGACCAAGACTGCGATGAGCAAAGTGCCAAAGATGCAGCAGGCAGACCATCCGATTTTGTTCGAGATCGGTACGCCGGGACTATCGGCTGCGTCTCTGCCGGAATCAGACGTCCCGTCGATCAAGCGCGCGGAGGCTGTTCCGGCGGAGCTTCTGGCGGATGCTCCGCCTGCACTGCCCGAGGTGGGCGAACTCGACCTTGTTCGCCATTACAAACGTCTGGCCCACCGCTGTTTCAGCATCGACGAGAACTTTTACCCGCTCGGTAGCTGCACGATGAAGTACAACCCGCGCGTCAATGAACGGGTCGCCTTCATGCCGGGGTTTGCCAACCTTCATCCCTATCAGGATGAGGCCGACGTGCAGGGGATGTTGGCGTTGCTCTACAACCTGCGGTGTGATCTGGCGGAGATCGCCGGTCTGGCCGAGGTGACGTTGCAACCGGCGGCCGGAGCCCACGGCGAGATGGCTGCCCTGATGATCATCGGGGCGTACCACCGAAGTCGCGGGCAGAACCGTCCGAAAGTTCTCGCTCCGGACAGCGCCCACGGCACCAACCCAGCGAGTTGTGCGATCTGCGGCTACGACGCGGTTTCGGTCAAGTCTCGTGACGATGGCAGGGTTGATCTGGACGATCTTCGTGCGAAGGTCGACGAGCAGACAGCCGCCCTGATGATCACCAACCCGAACACCACGGGCGTATTCGACGAACAGATCGTCGATATCGCCGACATCGTGCATTCCAAGGGCGCTCAGCTCTATCTGGACGGCGCCAACATGAACGCGATCCTGGGCATCACGCGCCCGGGCGATTTCGGCGTCGACTGTATGCACTACAACACGCACAAGACGTTCAGCACGCCGCACGGTTGCGGCGGACCGGGAGCGGGGCCGGTTGCCGTGGCGGAACATCTGCGAGCGTTCTTACCCGTTCCGCAGGTCATTCGCCGCGACGACGGAACGTTCGGTTGGTCGGACGACCGACCGGAATCGATCGGCAAGATACGGTCGTTCTTCGGGCAAATCGGCGTGCTTGTGCGCGCGTACACGTACATCCGCAGCTTGGGATGCGACGGGTTGCGCGACGTTTCGGAGAAGGCGGTTCTGTCCGCCAACTACTTGGCCGCGAGGTTGCGAGATCATTTTAGTCTTCCCTTCCCACCGCCCTACGCACACGAGTTCATCATGGTGCCCAAGTTCGGAGATAGCGGTGTTACGGAGACGGACGTGGCGAAACGCATGATCGACTTCGGCGTACATCCTCCGACGATGAGTTGGCCGATTCAGCATTGTTTGATGATTGAGCCGACCGAAACCGAGTCGCTCGCGACGCTCGATCGTTTCGTCGATGCGATGAAAGCCATCGCCGACGAAGTGGAGAACGACCCCGAGGTGGTGCGCACCGCGCCACACACGACGCCCGTCAAGCGTCTCGACGAAGTCGCTGCCAGTCGTAAACCCAGTGTCCGGTGGAAAACGACATAGTGCGAGCGCCGATCGCCGTTCCGAACCCCGTTGCGTCGCGGTTGGGTTGATCGCGGCGGTCTCTTGTCCGACGGGTGCAAGGGGACAAGAGTTCGCAAATCGAAATGTCCGACGCTCCCCAACAGGTTCGCGTGCTCTGTGACGATCCGCTGGACGGACCCCGGAACATGGCGCGGGACGAGGCGCTGCTCACGCGGGTCGGTTCCGGTGACTCGGAGCCGACGCTGCGTCTCTATCAATGGAACCCACCGACGATGTCGCTCGGTTATTTTCAGCGATTTGCGGATTACGACGCCCTCGAGCCGCCGGCGGGACGACTCGACGTTGTACGTCGCCTCACCGGCGGCGGAGCGATTTTGCACGATCGGGAACTCACCTACAGTCTGGCGGTACCTCTGGGGCATGCGCTTCTCTCCGACGGGCCACGGAAGCTTTACGACCTGCTCCACCAGGCGATTGCTGAGTCGCTGAAGCCGTTGCGGGTTTCCGCCGAACGCTGCGGCGCGTCCGACGACTCCGGGCCGCGGAGGGGGCCGTTCTTTTGCTTCGAGCGTCGCCACGAAGCCGATCTGCTCGTCGGTGGAGAGAAACTCGCCGGTAGCGCTCAGCGCCGAACGCGAAATGCCCTACTGCAGCACGGGTCGATCGTACTGGGCAGACGATTCGATCAGCACAAGAGCGCTGCGGTGTCCACAGATGCGAAGGAGGCGGTGAAACATCTAAGTATCGCTATCCCAGAGGCGTTGTCGCGGCGGTGCGGGCTCGACTTCGTGACGGGAATCTGGTCGCGCTGGGAACTGCTCAGCGCGGAAGCTCTTCGCAGTAAGTACGCGAGCGTAGAGTGGACGCGGCGCACGTAGAGGCCCGTGGCGGCATGTCTCGATTGCGCCCGCGCGGACGCTTAACCCTCGACCTTGGTTCGAAGCGGCACGTTGAGGATGGGTGAGGCGGTTTCGGCCGGACCGGCGTCGGCGCGTGGGCTCCAGTTGCCGAAGAAACTGCGCACCAAGATTCCAATCCGGTAAAAGTTTCGCCGCCAGTCGAAGTTTCCGCTGATGAGCATGAAGCACGCCTTGGACATGATGCCAGCTCTGAGCATACGCATCTTGGTTTTTTCGGGGATACCCAGCGACGACAGATCGATTCCCAGGTAGTCCTTGTTGCGGTTCCAGTTGTCCAGAACTTGATCGGTGCAGTCGAGGCCGTGTCTCTCGACGATTTCTTGAAGTGGAGCGCCGGGCATCGGTGTGGCGATCGACCAGGTCATGTAGTCGAGCCGTCCCCGAAAAAACTGTCCCCAGACCCACCACAGCGATCGGCGGATTTCCTTGGGCGTTTCGTGTTGCAGCTCTCCGTCCCGTTCCCAAAGCTGAAAGGCCATCATAAACAGCAAAACGCGGATCTTGTGCTTCTTGAGAAACTTCAGACACTTCTCCGTCTGCGCGACCGTGATCTTTTTTTCGATTCCGTCCAAGACGCGGTCGTTGGCGCTCTCCATACCGAGGTGTACGAGCCACATGTTCATTCGTTTGAACAGGTGGGCCAGCTCGTCGTCGATCTTGTCCGCCCGCAGGTTGGACTGAAAATAAAGGTCTTTGTGCCCGAGGTCCGCGATGGCGCGGCAGACGTCTTTCGCCCAGGGAAGGGTTATATTGATTTCATCCGAGACGATTTTGATTTCGCGCACACCGAGTTCGTAAAGCCAGTCAACCTCGCGAGCGATGTTCTCAGGGGATCGCATGCGTACGAATGGTTTCGCTGCTCGCCACACCGGCAATGAGCAGAACGTGCACTTGTAGGGGCACCCGCGGCTGATCACGATGCACATCTGCTTTTTGGACTTGCAGTAGTGCTGACCTACGAACTTGGAGAAGTCGATCCGATCCCAAGCCATAAACGGCAGATCGTCGAGATTTTCAAACGCTCGCGGCTTCGCCGTTCGGATGAATCCGTCGGCACTGCGGATCAGCAAGCCGGGAATCCTCGAGAAGTCGTTGCGCCCGTAGATCGCTTCGTTGATGATGTCTGCAAGGGTCATCTCACCCTCGCCGATGCAGACCAGGTCGGCCAACGTCTCGCTCATAATCGTTTCGGGAACCGAAGTGGGGTGCGGTCCGCCGGCGATGACGAGGAGATCGGGGAATCGCTCCTTGATCGTGTTGATCACCCGATACGCGATGCGCTGGGTGAGGAACGCAAAGCTCAGCCCGTATATACGGGGTTTGTGCTCTTCGATCAGGCGGATGTGATCCTCAACCGAATGAAACTGATCGATGAATACAATGTCGTCGTCAACGAGGGGGGTCTCCTTTCGTACGTAGGAGATAAGCTGTAGGATGCCCAGGTTGGGATAGGCCTTGTCGTAGTCGTCATCGAGTGCAGGTGGGTCTGCGAGGAGGATCTTGAACGGTCGAATTTGAGCCTCTTGACTACGGGCGTGTGCGTCCGCCGGAGAGCCGTCCGACTCAGTAGCGAGTATGTCGAGGGTCAGTGTCATTGGTGACTCCTTCGAGCGCGACCCCGACCGGGGTGCAGCCGCCGGTCTACCCAAGCATATGGGACCGAACTGGTGCTAATTGCTTATCGGTAGGCGGTGACACCCTCTGAAATGTCCCTTCGCGGCCTCTCCCCGCGGGACTCGCTGTCTAGAGGAGCCGAATTGTGTTAGTTTCCGCTTTTCAGTGGTCTACACGCGACCGCCGGCTTCCAAGGACGTTAGACACGTGGCTGAACTGTTCATCACGCTGCCCGATGGGCGGACAATGCATTACCGTTTGACGGGAGCACCGGCTGTTATCGGTCGTGATGCGACGTGTGAGATTACGATCGACGATCCGAGCACTTCCAGGCACCACGCCCGATTCGTCCCCACGGCTCGGGGCTACGTCGTCGAGGACATGGGCAGCCGCAATGGCACGTTGGTCAACGACTTGCCGTGCAGTCGAACCCCGCTTGCAGACGGGGATCGGATTCTGGTCGGTGCGGCGTTGGCGGTCTTCCGAGGGGCTGGGACTCAATCCGGCACGGCCGTCATCATCGCGGAGGAAGAGCCCGGCAGTCACGCGACGCGATATGTCCCCGCGGACCAGGCGCTCGCCCTATCGCGTCGTCGTCTCGAAATGATCTGCGAGCTCAGTGAGCGATTGACGACGCTGCAGGACGAGACGGCGTTGCTTGAGAACGCCCTGTCGATCTGCTTTGAGACGCTGCATTTTGAACGCGGCGCTGTGGGGATACGACGCCGGAATCAGCGCATCGTCGACTGGCCCGTTGTTAAAAATCTGCGCGGCGAAGAGGGTGAACTGAAGATCAGCGGAAGCTTGCTGAGGCGGGCACTCGAACATGGCGAGCGCGCGATTTTCACCGACTCAGGTAGCGCCCCGGCCGATCCGACCGTCAGCATGGTGCAGCACGGCATTCGGTCTGCGATGTGCGTTCCGCTCATTCATCGAGGCCAGATTCTCGGCGTGATCTACGGAGATCGTACGAGCACATCGACCGCGTACACGGACGAAGACATCGATTTTCTGGCGGCCATCGCCCGCGAGGTGAGCATCGGGCTGGTCAACAGCCAGCTACTCGAAGATCAGCAGCAGATGGCGCGTCTTAGCCACGACCTGGACGTCGCCCGGGGAATCCAGACGAGTCTGTTTCCCAAGAGCTTGCCCGACGAAGATTCGCTCTCGGTCGCGGCGCGTAACGACCCGGGCAGGCGCGTCAGCGGAGACTATTACGACGTGATCCGACGCGACGACGGTCGCGTGTGGTGCGTGGTTGCCGACGTCTCGGGGGAGGGCGTGGGGGCGGCGCTGTTGATGGCCAATCTTCAGGCGGCGGTTCGCATGACGATCGGCGAGAGTGACGACCCCGGCGCGCTGCTGACTCGCTGGAACCAGTTCGTCTGTCAAAATTCGTCACAGGATCGGTTCGTCACCTGCATCCTGATTTTGGTGGACCCCGTCGAGCATACGGTGCGCCTCGCCAGTGCCGGGCACTGGGCACCGATCGTCGTCACCGGAGCTTCGCTCTCCGCAGGAGCTTCGCCCTCCGCAGGAGCCTCGCCGTCCGCAGGAGTTCCGCGTGAGTTGGAGATCGACGCGGGTTATCCGCTCGGGGTTGTGGACAGTGCGCAGTTTAAGACGACAACGGCCGAGCTGGGCGACGACCCAGCCATGATCTTTTGTTACACTGACGGCGTGATCGAGGCGATGGACCCGGAGGAAGAGATGTTCGGCCACGAGCGTCTCATCAAGGTGTTGGCCAATCGTGGCGACTTGAAGCCCAAGGCGATCATCAAACACGTCGGGCGGGAGCTCGCCGCCTTCGTCGGTTCCGCACAACAAAGCGACGACATCACTATGATGGCGATCCGCATGGGTTAGTGCGCTTGGATGTCCTGCACGCATACCAGCCCACTGGGCGTCCGATCGTCGGGCACGTTCGCGCCCGACCTGCGAGCATCCAGGTGTCGAGGGTTAGGAGCTTTGTGTGTGAGGGATAAGCTCTTTCTCATTCCGATGGGTCGCGACGGTGCTCCGCTGGGTTATAGCGGCAATCTTACCGACGTCGCGCGTGACGTCGTCCGTGCAACGGTCCGACTCTATGAGACGGCCGGCTTCATCGAACCATGGATTGGCTACTTTGCTGTGCGAGGGTCCACGCTGGTGGGGACTTGTTCGTTCAAGTCGCCGCCTTCCGACGGTCGCGTTGAAATCGCCTACTACACGTTCCCGGGATTTGAGGGGCAAGGTGTTGCCACTGCTATGGCACACGAGATCGTTGCGCTGGCCGTATCGCAGGCCCCCGAGTTGGTCGTGGCGGCACAAACCCTTCCAGAACCGAATGCGTCGCACAGGATCCTTGAAAAGATCGGTTTTCGCCACGTCTCAACGCTCGACCATCCAGACGACGGTGAAGTCTGGGAGTGGCACCTGGTGCGGGGCGACGCGGCGAGTCGCTAGCCGTATCCCCCTGGCCAGTTGGACGGACCCGAACGATCTCTTTTGGGTCGATCTTATCGCACAATCCATCCTGTGGGACTCAAGTTGTCGCGCTGCGCACGGCATCCACAAACGCCAGCACTTTGACGTGGTCTTTCTTACCGGGAGATGCCTCCACGCCCGAGCTGACGTCTACCCCTGCCGGGGTGACGCTCTTGATTGCGTCGGCCACGTTGTCAGGCGTTAGTCCGCCGGCGAGGAGAACCGGAGGCCAGGCAGAGAGCAACCCGGCGCCCTGGGCCTTGCGAATGGCATTCCAATCAGCTCTTCGCCCCGTACCGCCCTGTTTGCCGGGGGCGTGGGCGTCGAGCAGGAGGTGAGCGGGTTGTAAGTCGCCGAGTGTTTTCAGGAGTTCGTCCAATTCCGTGATCGAGGCGTCGCCGGAGATCGCTCGTACGACAATGGCGTCGAATCCCGCCTGCTTGATCTGATCGATGGTCGTAGCCGAAACGTCGCCGTAAAGCTGAACGCGCCGCACACCGCAATCCGTCAACGTCGACAACTCCGTGTCGTTGACATGACCGGCTGTCGCACGAACCAACGCGACGGCGCGCGATGGATCGTCAAGATTCTTCGCGATTCGTACCGCTTCGTCGAGTGGGAGCTTTCGCGGACCGGCCACAAGGTTCAGACCTACCCAGTCGGCGCCGGCGTCCAACGCGAACCGTGCATCGGCTGCGTTTGTCAGTCCGCAAATCTTGATGACCATGTTCAGTTCCGACGCGCCCGCGTCAGATTCCGCTGCCGGCGTGTTCGAGGATCATAGGTCGGAATTCGCCAACGGATCGGTCGGTAAGCGAGTAGGTGTCCATACGCAGCAGCGGCGGCGAGTATACGTGCAGCGTCACCAGATCCTTTCCTGGTTCCTGAAGATTGGAGACCTGATGAATCAGGCTGTCCTGGGTCACGACGACGCCGCCATCGTGGAGGTCTTCCGACGAGACCGCTTTGACGAGTCCCGAAGGGGTGACCTCAAACGACGTTTCCGTCGCCACGCCGGTGAGGACGCGCAGGCCGCACGTCGACCGGTCGTGGTTGTGGATCGGACTGCGCTGACCGCTGCGCCAGCACATCACCAGAAGATGGTACCACGGACCGTCTTTCATTAGATTGCGCAGGTAATTCCGCTCGCCGAATCGCACGAATTCCGACACGTCGTCCAGCGTAACCTCCGCGTCGCGCATGCGTGCTTCAACTTGTTCAACCGGTGCGCGGGCGGTTAGACCGTCGAGATAAGTGATCAGTGGCTCTAGCTTTTCCGTTGCGGTACTCATCCGTGGATCCTGTCGTTGCTAGTCGTTAAGCCTGCGCGGCACCGAATGTTTTTGGCCGCGTGACGACCTACCAAAGTGTCGCCGGGGAATCATCGGCCAAGCGGCTCCGCGTTGTCAAGCCGAACTCTTGTCCGAGCACACGCGATCACGCTACCCGAAGTTGTGAAAAGTTGAGCGCGACGGACCTCACGGCAAGAGCGTACGCAGGTAGGCGAGGGATTCTCGGACCGCATCGATACCCGAGTTCGAGCCGGAAGACTCCACCAGTAACGGCCCTGTGAATCTCTGGGCTCGCAGTTTGCTCACCAAGCGTGCGACGCCGGTATCGCCCAGGCCGGGCGAGGTGCTCTGGCCGAATTCGACGCCTGGGTCGTGCGATCGAACGGCGTCTTTGAGGTGCACGCACTCAATGCGTTTCCGCAGTCGTAACAGTGCGGAAAGCGGTTCGTCCGTACCGTAGATCACGAAGTTCGCCGCGTCGAAGTTGACGCCGACGTTGCTCCGATCCAGTGCATCGATGAAGTTCGTAAGCGTTTCGGCGGACTCGCGGCCGGTTTCGAGAAGTAGGCGTGCGCCGAGTTTCATAAGGCGGTCGGCTGTCTCACCGACGCGTGCGAGCAGTGTGGCGTACCCGCGCGATTTGACATCCGTTGAAACCGTCCCGGCGTGGAGGGCTACGGCGCCACAGCCAAGCGATACGGCGAGCTCACCCACCTTGCACGTCGCGGCGAGGCGGGTCTCATACGGCTCATCGGGCATGAAGCCGCCCGTCTGAGCGATGGCTGCGATGGACGAATAGTCTTCGCCCTCAAAGGCTACGAACACGCCGACGATGTGAACGCCGCACGCTTCCGCAGCCGCTGCGAGACGCTTGCCGTCCGCTTGAGCGATGACCTCGCGATTGAAGAACCCGAGTTGTATCAGGGGTACGTCCAGTTCCTTCCCGGCGAGCTCGATGCTCCGTACGGCGTCGAAACGGTCCAGGCACCAGCCGCAAACCCCGATCGCCATCTCACTTGTCACGATGGACGTACCGTAATCTCGACGCGATCGGCGCCGCGTCGTCGAAGCTGGCCACAGGCGCTGTCAATGTCGAGCCCGCGACTCACGCGGACGTGTGCGTTGACGCCGTCCGCTACGAGCGTCGCCAGAAAATCCTGCACGGCGTGATGTGTGGGACGTTTGTAGGGAAGACCATCGATGGGGTTGTAAGGAATCAAGTTCACGTTGCTGCGCATGGATCGGCTGATGCGGGCGAGGCTGTGCGCGTGCGCCGTCGAGTCATTCACACCGCCGATCAGAATGTATTCGAGCGTTACCTCGCGACCCGTCTTGTCGAAATAGTACTTGGCCGCCTCGACCAATGCGTTGATGCTGACACGATCGGCCCACGGGATGAGCTCTCGGCGGAGTTCGTCGGTGGGAGCGTGCAGCGACAGCGCGAGTGTGATCTGCAGCTTCTCATCCGCGAGACGGCGCATCTGATTCTCAAGTCCCACGGTGCTGACGGTGATCTTGCGGGCGCCGATACCGAGTCCCCACTCCGCGTTGATCGTGCGGACGGCTTGTATGGTAGCGGAGTAGTTGGCTAGCGGTTCGCCAAGACCCATGAACACGACGTTGGACAGTCGGGCATCGTCACCGCACAACTGACGGATGCGCATCGCCTGCTCGACGATTTGACCCGCGGTGAGCTGCCGCACGAGTCCGTCCAGCCCGCTGGCGCAAAACACGCATCCGACCGGACAGCCCACCTGCGAGGAGATGCACGCGGTTCGGCGACCGTCGCCGGGAATCAAGACGCACTCACTGGTGGCGCCATCTCCCCACGCGAGTAGCCGCTTGGTCGTGCCGTCTTTGGAAACCTGTTCCCCAGCGATCTTGGACTGGTAGAACGGAACGCGATCGGCCAGCTTTTCGCGGAGCGACTTCGACAGGTTGGTCATCGCGTCGTATTCGGTCGCGCCGTCAACGTAGGCCCAGCGAAGAATCTGCGAGACTCGAAACGCGGGCTCCTTCCACTCGCTCAGTAAATCGCGGAGCGAGTCCGGCGTGTGATCGAACAGACCCACAACGGTCGGGGCGGACTTGTCGGATGGTGATTCGGTCATAAGGAAGGTAAGTGTCGCACATTCGGCGGATGGGTTCCAGCACGTGCGGCGGACCGATGGGCTCGCGCCAAATCTCCGTCGGCATGATTCCCGTGTTTCTGTCCCGAGCCGCGGGCTTCAGCCCGCGCGGTGTCTCCGCATCCGATGTTGCGTGAGGACTGGGTGTCGCGGGATTCTGGCACGGAAAATACGCAAGACTTAGTCGCGGCGTGGGAACTCACCGGCCTTCAGACGGCGGAAGTACTCGCGCGTCGCACGGATGACCACGGGGGATAGAATCAGCACCGCCGGAAGGTTGCACAGGACCATCATGCCGGTCGTGGCGTCGGAGAAATCGTAGATCGTCTGAAATTTTTCCAGGACCATTCCAAAGAACACGAAGATCACGAACACGAACTTGAACGGTAGGATGGCCTTGGGCCCGAGAAGGTACTCCGCCCCGGTTTCGCCGTAATAGCTCCAACTGAGCATCGTGCTAAAGCCGAACAGGCACACGCCGAGCGTGACCATCCACTTTCCGAAGCCGATCAGGACGGTGTCGAAAGCGAACCCGGTTAGATCCGCTCCGGTGATGTCCAGATCGACGAATTGCCCGACGGCGATGTCGCCGACCTTCTCGCGATCGTCGCCCTCGAGCCTGGAGGTGTCCAAGGTGATCGTGGTGATTCCCGCCCAGCTCGTTTCATCGGACCGCTCGATGTTGGTGATAGGAAGAGCGAGCGTCTTAAGGTTCTGTTGCGCGTTACGAACGATCTGAACACCGAGCGTCCCGCCGACCCGAACGCGTGCGAGGTAGAGCGGTTCGAATTTTTCCGGCAAGTCGTGTTGGCATTCAACCACGACGACGCCATCGCCGACGGAGGCGACCGCTCCGACGGCCGGGCGGTTCCACGCGCCGCTCATCAGAAGAACAAGTGCGCTCATCGTACAGATGATGATCGTGTCGACGAACGGACCGATGCCTGCCACGACACCTTCGCGAATGGGTTGATCGGTTTTTGCAGCCGCGTGGGCCATCGCGGCCGAGCCTTCTCCCGCCTCGTTGGAGAAACACGCCCGCTTAAGCCCCCACTGAAACGCGATCCATACGGATACGCCCGCGCAAGCACCGGACTCAGCCACAGGGGTGAAGGCGGATTTGACGATCAACGCCAGGTAGTAGGGAACTTCCGTCGCGTGTTGCAGAATGACGTACATCGCGCCGGCGACGTAAAACACGCACATGATCGGAACGAGCTTCGACGCGACGGTTCCGATTCGTTTGATCCCCCCGACGATAACAGCCGCGACGAGGATCGAAACGATCGTGGCGGAGATGACCGGCTTGACGTCGAAGTGCTTGTGCAGCATGTCGGCGATGTTCCAGCCCTGGAACATGTTGCCGCCGCCGAAGGAGTTAAGAATCGTCGCTACGGCGAAGAGTACGGCAAGAATTTTGAAGACAAACCAGAGCGGATTGCCTCGCTTGCGGAGCGGATCGACCAGCGCCTTTTGAATGTACCACATGGGACCGCCACGTACCTCTGTGTCCGCGCCGGAGGAATCGTCCCCGTTACGCACGTCGCGGTACATGACCGCGAGCGAACACTCCATAAACTTCAAGGCCATCCCGAACACCCCGACGACCCACATCCAAAAAACCGCGCCCGGTCCGCCGAGTGAAACGGCGACGGCTACGCCCGCGATGTTGCCCAGTCCCACCGTCGCGGAAAGGGCAGCGCAGAGTGCCTGGAAGTGGCTGATCTGACCGACGTCCTCGGGTCGATCGTAGTGCCCGCGGATGCAGGCGTAACCGTGCGTCAGAATCCGTACTTGGACGAATTTGGAGACGATCGAGAAGACCAAGCCACACCCCAGCAGCATGAAGAACAGGGGCGTCGCCCAAACCCAATCGACGAGGCTGGTTGCAAATTGGTCGAGCGTCATTCCGGCTCCGATCGAAGAACGGGGAAAATAGCGGCCTGCGCGAGATAAAGCAACCGTTGGCAGGCGAAGGGCGGATCGCGTAGACTCTCGGCCATCGCATAGGGTCGATGCGGTGGCACTGTCGACGCACAATCAGGAGTTTTCAACGCGATGCCGAAAGTCAAGGAACAGTGGGGAACGCGACTAGGCGTGATCCTGGCCGTCGCCGGCTCGGCTGTCGGACTGGGTAACTTTCTGCGCTTCCCAGGCCAAGCCGCACAAAACGGCGGCGGCGCGTTCATGATTCCTTACTTCATCGCGCTGATTTTGGTGGCGATACCGATCTGCTGGGCCGAATGGGCGATGGGGCGCTTCGGCGGCAGTAAGGGGTGCAACTCCGCGCCGGCGATCTTCGGTGTTTTGGGTGGCAAGTCGAGGTACCGCTACATCGGCGTGCTGGGGATCATGATTCCGATCATGATCTACATGTACTACGTGCTCATCGAGGCGTGGTGTTTGGGATACGCGTGGGCATACCTGACCGGGAGCATCGATCTCGGTGGTGATCCGGGTCAGTACGCACAACGTAGCACGGATTTCTTCAACGCTTTCACGGGTGCGACAGCCGACGGTGGCGTGTTCGAAAGCGGAGCGAGCTCGCTGCTGCTACTCGCGGCGATTACCTTCACGCTCAACTTTGTCTTGATTTACCGCGGTGTTTCAAAGGGCATCGAGGCGTTTTGCATCCGTGCCATGCCGATCATGGCCATCTGTGCCGTGGTCGTGTTGGTGCGTGTGCTCACGCTTGGAACGCCCAATCCCGATCTCCCGGATCAGAACGTGGTCAACGGACTGGGCTTCATGTGGAACCCGCAAGGTGCTGACGGCGCCCCTTGGTACACCGTACTGCTGGACTCGAAGGTCTGGCTCGCTGCTACCGGGCAAATTTTCTTCAGTATGTCTGTTGGGTTTGGCATCATCATTAACTACTCGAGCTACCTCAAGCGCGATGACGACGTCGTTCTCTCCGGCTTGACCGCCGCATCGACGAATGAGTTCTTCGAGGTTTGCCTCGGCGGGATGATCACGATTCCAGCAGCGTTCATTTTCCTCGGGGCCGCCGGGGTAGTTGGCGGAACCTTCGGGCTTGGGTTCAACGCACTCCCCGTGGTGTTCGAGTACATGCCCGCAGGGCGATTGTTCGGGTTCGTGTGGTTCTTCATGCTCTTTTTGGCGGCCATTACAAGCTCCCTTTCGATGCTCCAACCTGCGATTGCGTTTCTCGAAGAGGGGCTCGACATCGGTCGCCGGGCATCCGTTACCTTGCTAGGGTTGATCACCTTCATGGGTGCGGCCTTTATCCTCTACTTCAGCAAAGGACTCACCGCGCTGGATACGGTCGATTTTTGGGTCGGCACCATGTTGATTTTCGTCCTTGCGACCATCGAAGTAATCCTGTTCTCATGGGTCTTTGGTGTGGAGCGTGGCTACAAGGAAGCGATGCGCGGCGCGGACTTGAAGATTCCTAAAGTGTGGAAGTTTGTCATCAAGTACATTTCACCGACATACCTACTGGTCATTTTCGTCTTGTGGTGCATCGACCCCGAAAATCTTCGGAAGCACTGGGGAACGCTCACGCAAAACCCGGTCGCAAAGTACTCGATGATTCTTATCATCGGAGTTACCGTGTTCATCGGCCTTCTTGTTCACATCGCCAGCCGTCGCTGGGACAAGCACGGCTTCGGCGAGAGCGAACCGCCTGACATGGAGGCTTCGTCATGACCACGGCCGGTTGGATTATCATGATCGTATCGGTGGGGTCCGTCGTGGGTATGCTGGTGTTCTGTTTTTACCGCGTGTTGTCAGCGCCTTCTTCGACTGAGCAGACGCACGCTCCGCTGGACAACGACACGCACGACCGAGAGACGTAGAGCGGGCGCGGTTTGCGGTGCGTCCGGGACGCACCCTACTGTGCTCGATTGTGTGTCCGCGCGGGCTAAAGCCCGCGGCTCAGGTGCCAATAAGTGCTACACAAAGAATGCTCTAGGATCGGCTGGCGATGGCGGCTGCCAGCGGGTTGACGAAATTGGGAACGATTTTTTCGGTCGCGAGTTCGTCTGCGGTGTCGAAGAGCACCGGTAGAATCTCAGCCGGCGCGCCCGCACCCTCAACACCCCAATACTTTCGCGTCGTTAGGAACACGCTCACCGGTTCGTCCTCGAACGACCCGCTGCGGACTTCGTACGTTGTCGTTCGTGACTTAACCTCAACATACGCCTGAAGGTCGCACTCCGGTGACAGAGTGATCCCGAAATAAGGCTGGGCGTCGATGACGTGCTTGGCGTGGTCACCGAAGAGGAATCCCGTGGCTGCGTGTTCACCCCAAAGGGTCTCGGCGACGAGCTGGTCGTGGTTGCCGCAATACTGCAGGTCAAACCCGTAGATCAACTCGAGGTGATCGTAGACAAGATCGCTGAACGTCAGGTGGTACGGAGCTTGCGTAAGAATCAAGTCGGTGAAGCGCCGGACCTCATCCATGTTGTTTGGGCAGAAGTGGCCACAGCGAAGGCTGTTGCGATCGACCCGCAGCCAGCGCCTTGATCCGCGCTCGTCAGCCTCCTCTTCGAGCGTCACCGTGCCCCCGTCGCGCGTGCGAAGTTTGCGCAGCGTGGGGTATTCCTTACGGATGCGGTCGAAAAAGTGGAGGACCGCCTCCCGGTCGACGTTCATATCGAGTTTCAGAAACAGCCGGCAGGTGACGTAGAAGTCATCACACACCGCGCCCAGGCCGTTGCTCATGGCGAATCTCTTTTCAGGCTCAGGTGAGAATGTCCTTCACTCCATTATTGGGCATCGTCGGGTGAAATTCAAGGCCAAGCTCTTGATTGACCTCCACGGGTGGGACGGCCCTTGCCAAGCGTGCGGACAACGGGAATGATACGTGTGATCTGCCGGCCGGTCCGCGGACCATGCCTTTCGGGCTGTGCAGGACGTCGATCGTTTTCGTTACGAGCGAGGAGGAGCACGTGGCTGACCCCAAACGGTATCCGTCGATCCTGATGTTTGGCTGTCCCGGATCGGGAAAGGGAACGCAAGGCGTCATCGTCGGCAAAATGCCCAATCTTGTCCATCTGGCGATGGGCGACATCTTCCGTGGGCTCGACAAATCCTCTGACATCGGAAAGGAGTTCCTGTCCTACTCGAGTAAGGGGCAGCTTGTATCCGACGAGTTGACGATCCGGGTATTCAAACATCACGTCGAGGGCATGATCGACGCGGGGACGATCGACCCGGCGTATCACACGCTGATTCTCGACGGCATCCCACGCACGGTTCAGCAGGTCGAGTTGCTTTCGGACGTCGTTGACGTCAAGTGCGTCGTCTATCTCATGATCGACGACCGAGACGCGCTGATCGCCCGACTTGCGAACCGGGCGAAGACCTCAGGACGCCCCGACGATGCGGACCGCGAGGTGATCGAAAACCGTATCGAGGTCTATGAACGAGAGACGCATCCGGTGCTGGAAGCGTATCCGAAAAAGCTGATCGCACGTGTGAACGCGGACCAACCGCCGCTCGCCGTTCTTCGCGACGTTGCGGACTGTTTGGTGGGCGTTGTGTCGACGAAAATCTGATCTGCCACTTCCGGCGCCGGCGAGAACGGATGGGCGGCCAATGAATAGGCCGCATCCGATGAGGAGGGGGGACCGTTAACCCATGGCTGACTGGTCGCCCGAGCGTTTGAAGGAGTTTGCCGCCTCGTTCGATCGCAGCTTGGAGGCGTACCTCGCTTCTTGCGGCGACGTTCCGCCGAGGCTGGGGGAGGCTGTGCGGTACTCCGTGCTCGCGCCGGGAAAGCGGATGCGCCCGTACTTGGCGACGCGTTGCTGCGAGTTGGTCGGCGGATCGGTAGACGACGCCTGGCCCGCTGCTGCTGCGGTCGAGTGCGTACACGCCTTCAGCCTTGTCCACGACGACCTTCCCGCCATGGACAACGACGATCTTCGTCGCGGTCGTCCGACGACGCACAAGAAGTTCGACGAAGCGACGGCCATTCTCGCTGGTGACGCGCTGGTTGCCCTCGCGTTCGAGATTCTCGCCACTAAGGTTCCAGATGCGGCGCGCTCCGTTGCGATGGTTTCCGAACTCGCCGGAGCGACCGGCTGGTCCGGCATGATCGGTGGGCAGTCCGCCGATCTGTTCGGGGAGCGGGAGCCCGCGTCGCTGGAGCGGACGCGTTACATCCACGAGCGAAAGACAGGCAAACTTTTCACAGCCGCTTGTCGTCTCGGCGCGCTCGCAGGTGGCGGCGATGGGGATGAGGTCGAGCGGCTCGGGGCGTTTGGACGGCATTTCGGGCATGCGTTCCAGATCGCTGACGACCTGTTGGACGTTACGGCGGACGCGGGTTCAGTCGGAAAAGCTGTCGGAAAAGATGCCATCGCCGGCAAACAGACCTATCCGCGGAGCGTAGGAATTGATGTGAGTCGAGAAGCGGCGGACCAGGCCGTCGCCTCCGCGATCGATGCTCTTGACTCTCTGGGGCCGGCAGCCGACGAGTTGCGATCGCTCGCAAAGTTTGCGGTTTTTCGGAATTATTGAAAACCAAGATACTGACGTGAGGTTCCACGTTCCGCTACAATCCCCATAGGGTTGGCGGTGTTCCCTTTCCCCCCGATCAGGACCGGTCGGGGAGCGGAATTGCTCATGACACTTTTAGACCAGATCAAGTCGCCGGCGGACGTTAAGGCGCTGGCGCTGGACGATTTGGCGCGGTTGGCGGAGGAGATTCGCGAGCGCATTCTCCAAGTCGTAGGCCGTAGTGGCGGACACCTTACCAGCAATCTCGGTATCGCCGAGCTAACCATTGCGTTACATCGCGTCTTCGATTTTTCCAACGACCATCTGTTGTGGGACGTCGGGCATCAGTGCTATCCGCACAAGCTGCTTACAGGTCGAAACGATCGATTCGATACACTGCGCAAGGCGGGCGGCCTTAGCGGTTTCCCTGATCGCCACGAGAGTGCGTACGACCTTTTCAACGTCGGACACGCCGGGACGGCCATCGCGACGGCCGTCGGAATGGCACGGGCGGATGAACGGCTCGCACACGACGCGTGCACCGTCGCCGTCGTCGGCGATGCGAGCATCGTCAACGGCGTAGCGTTTGAAGGACTGAACCAGGCGGGAACCCTCAAGCGACAGTTCCTCGTGGTACTCAACGACAACGAATGGGGTATCTCGCCTTCGCAGGGGGCGATGGCGGAATACCTGGCCAAGTTTCGCGCGAGTGATTTCTACGATGAGATGAAGGCGCGAACCAAACGTATGCTCCCCAAGCTCCCTCTGCTCGGCAAACCGGCCTTCGAGATGATCGCCCATATCAAGGAGGGGATTAAAGCGACATTCTCGCCTGGGCAGGTGTTTGAGGCGATGGGCCTTCAATACGTCGGTCCCGTCGATGGTCACGACATCAAGCATCTGATCGAAATTCTCGAAGTGCTCAAGCGCACGCACCACCCCGTGCTGCTTCACGTTCACACCATCAAGGGGAAGGGTTGCGCGTGGGCGACGGCGCAACCGGGGAAGTACCACAGTCCGAAACCTTTCGACGTCGACGACGGCAAGGTCCGTGCCCAAAAGGGATCAGCGAAAAGCTGGACGACGGCGTTCGCGGAGTCGCTGATCGATCTGGCGGAGACGAACGACAAGGTCTACGCGATGACGGCTGGCATGCTGGATGGTACCGGCCTTGACAAATTTCAAGAGCGCTTTCCGGATCGTTGCCGCGACATCGGCATCGCGGAGAGTTGCACGGTGGACATCGCCGCGGGCATGGCCAAGGTGGGACTCCGCCCGGTAGCGGCGATCTACTCCACGTTCCTGCAGCGCGCTTTCGACCAGGTATTCCAGGAAGTCGCGTTTCAGCGGCTGCCGGTGATGTTTTGTCTTGACCGGGCGGGGCTGGTTGGCGGGGACGGACCGGTGCACCACGGATTTCTCGACATCGCGTACCTTCGCGGGTTTCCGGGGATGGTTTTGATGGCCCCCATCGACGAACTCGAACTTCGGGAGGCCATGCGATTCGGTCTGACACTCGATCAACCGTGTGCGATTCGCTATCCGCGAGACAGCGTGCCGACGCCGATACCGAACGGTCCGGCGTTTCAGCTTGGGCGCTCGCGTCTGCTGCGCGAAGGCGACGCGGCGACGATCCTGTGCTACGGTGCGCCCGCGGCGGCTGCGATGGACGCAGCGGAGCTACTTGCGGATCAGGGGATCGAGGTCGCAGTGGTCAACGCGCGCTTTGCCAAGCCGATCGATACGGACATGGTTCGTAAAGCGTTCCAGCGCGGTGGTCCGATCGTTACCGTCGAGGATCATTCGGTCGTGGGCGGGTTTGGCTCCGCCATGCTCGAAACGGCGCAGGAGCTCGGCTTGTCGAGCGGTCAAATCGAGCGACTGGGGCTGCCGGCGGACCGCTTTATCGCTCACGGATCCCGCGCGGGGCAACTGGCTGAGTGCGGCATCGACACGACGGGTATCGCGTCGACGGTGCAGCGCCTCGTGGGATCGGGTGCGGTTGCGCGGTCCGCACGGGTGAACGCCGATCGCGGCGCTCTGATGTCGCGTTGATGCTCCTCGCCGATTTTTCGTCTGGAGAATGAGTTCTTGGGCAAGACGGATCACGTCTGTCGCGTCTATCTGGTTGGGAATCCCGATAAACCGGACGCCGCTCGCGCTCTCGAGGAACTGCGTTCGCTTTCCTCGCCGGGATGTCAGGTCGTTGGGGCTTCTTTGTCGCGCGACGCGCACGGCGCCGTCGAGGCACACGCCGATCGGGTCATCGTCATCGGCGGCGACGGCACGCTGATCGGCATCGCGCGGTCGTTAGGTGCCGATCAAATTCCCCTCGTCGGTGTCAACGTCGGCAAGCTCGGCTTCCTGGCGGAATTCTCGTTGGAAGATCTCAAGAGCAGCCTCGACCGCGCACTCCATGACGAAGCGCTGGTCAGTCGGCGGACCGTGCTTCAGGTGACGGTACATCGCAACGGCGGTGGCACGGACGTCAGTCTGGCGATTAACGACTGCGTGATCCAGGCGGGTCCGCCGTTTCGGGTCATCAACTTGGCAATCGCCATCGACGGCGAACACCTCACCAACGTTGCCGGTGACGGTCTCATCGTCTGCACGCCGAGTGGATCGACGGCTCACAATCTCTCAGCCGGCGGACCGATCCTTCAACCGGAAATCGGCGCGATCGTCTTGACGCCGCTTTCGCCCCACTCTCTGACCCACAAGCCCCTTGTGGTCGAGCGAGAGTCCACGATCGAGATACGGGCCGTTGCCGTGAACGACGGGACGACGGTGATCATTGACGGTCAGGTCTCCTATCCCCTCGGACCGGGGGATCGCGTGTCCGTCGAGCGCTTCGGCACTGATTTTCTGATTGTACGCAATCCGCTTCACGCCAAGTGGCACAATCTGGTTACGAAGCTGCATTGGGGCAGGTCGCCCAGTTACGAATAGCACCATTTCCGCTGTCGATCAGCCGATATCTCCGTCGGGTTGCGGGCGACGCACCGCAAGCCGTTCCGGTCACATTCGTTACGACGCTAACGGTTCTGAACGTCTGGAGGCGTGTTCGTGCAACTGGTCAGAGCAAAGGGCGAAGTGAACGTCCTCGACGCCGCCGGTAACGCCGCCTACGACCTTTCCATCGGTGAGACGTACGTTCTGTACGATCACGAGGCCGGCTTCGGCATGCGCGATGGCGCGCTACGCCGCGTTGCGTCACTCGATAGCAAAGTGCCCGCCTATCGCGGTGAACCTCTCATACGCCAGCGACTGCTCGCCGCGTTCATCGGCGGACAGGGCGACGCCGTCGCCTTGGGCTCGTGCTTGCAGGCGCTACACGATCGCTTTCCCGAGATCACGATCGACATAGCCTGTCTGAGCGCCGCGCGTGGCGTGTTCGAGCTAATGCCTCGATTCGGTGAGCTGCTGGAGTATCCGATCCGAGCAGATCGGCTTGATGCGTACGACTATCATCTATCGTTCGAGGACATCGAGGCGGTTCGCGATGGGCCTCGGTTGCGATGTACGGATCTATTCCGTCGATGTTTGAAGACACCGCCGGTAAGCGGACCCGTTTCGCTGACCGTTCCGCCCGACGCGCGCTCGCGGCTGCAGCTACCGCCGACGGATCGACCGCGCGTGGCTGTGCATTCCGGTCGGCCGAACTCTCTGCGTTCCTATCCTGCGGATCTAACGCGGGAACTGGTGGCGGGGCTTGCAGCCGGAGGCGTCGACGTTTTTCTCGTCGGCGCCAACGACGCAGCGCCGAAAGCTGCCGACGTCGATCGGCCGAGGGAGCGGATTCACGATTTCGTCAACCGCACACCCAGCGTCGGTGATCTCGCGGCGTTGCTGAGCCGGATGGACGTTGTGGTTACAAGCGATTCGTTTCCGCTGCACTTAGCCGGTGCGCTTGGGGTTGAGACGCTGGCGCTCTTTACGAGTACGGATGCTGTCATTGCGATGGATTATCCATGTGTAACGGCGGTGCGCTCGGGTGAATCGTGCAGTCCCTGCCGCGTTGCGGACGGCGCATGTCCGCTCGGACATAGCGGCTGCGTCGCCCACCATAACGCGACGCTAAGTCCCCAACGCATCGCTGAGTACGTCCGCGCACGCATCGCCGTATCTGCGTAACCTCAACTCATCGAGTTCCAAAACAGTTCTAAAAGCTGCGTCCCAGCAGCCAAAGGAGGGCGATGATGATGTCCGCGAGTCACAACGGAAACGTAAGGGTTGCGTTAAGGTGCGACGGAATGTTGCTGCTGGGGAACCAGTCCGCTACGGAGCGTGTTCTCCGTGATGCATCGGGCGTCCATGAAGTGCAGCAGGTAATCCGGCGAGCCCGCTTTCACCCCCGTACCGCTGAGTTTGAATCCGCCGAAGGGTTGAGCGTCGACCTGCGATCCGGTGGTTCGACGGTTGATGTAGAGGTTGCCGACCGCAAACTCCCGCCTGGCTCGTTCGATGCGGGCGGGACTCCGCGAAAAGAGGCCACCGGTCAGCGCATAGCGCGTGTCGTTGGCGATTCTTAACGCTTCGTCGAAATCAGCAGCTCGGATCACCGTTACGAGTGGTCCGAAGATTTCCTCCTGGGCGACGCGTGCGTTGGGGTCGACATCCTTGAAAATGGTCGGCGCTACGAAATAACCGTCACCGCACTCGGCCGGTAGTTTCGCTTGAACAAGAAGTGTTCCCTCGCTATGCGCCAGTTTGATATAGTCTTGGATTCGTGTCCGAGCGGCGTCGTCGATCACCGGTCCCACGAGCGTCGAGGGGGCGTCGGCGGGACCGATGGTAACGCTTTCGGTCGCCTCGCAAAGTCGCAAGCACAACGCGTCGTACACGCCTTGCAACACAATCACCCGGCTGCAACTGCTGCACTTTTGTCCGGCGAACCCGAAGGCGGATTCGATGATCGCTTGGACGGCACCGTCCAGGTCGGCGTCGTCGTCGACGATGATCGCGTTCTTACCGCCCATCTCCACGATCATCTTTTTGATGAAGGATTGCTGTGGTCGAACCCGTGCGCCGCATTGAATGACCCCCGTGCCGACGTCGCGCGATCCGGTAAAGGCGATGACGTGGACGTCGCTGTGCTCGACGAGGTGGCGTCCGACCGTTTCGCCGACTCCGGGTAGAAAGTTGGCTACCCCCGACGGAAATCCGACGTCGCGGAAAATATCGAGCAGCTTGGCCGCGACGACCGACGCTTGCCTCGCGGGCTTGACCACAACGGTGTTGCCCGCAGCCAGCGCCGCGCTGGTCATGCCGGTCAGAATTGCGAGTGGAAACGCCCACGGCGAGAGGATCGCGCAGACGCCTTTCGGTGAATAGGTAAGCATGTTGTCCTCGCCGGGGATGTTGCGTAAGCGCGGGCGGGCTTCCATGTGTTCAATCTGCTGGGCGTAGTAGCGACAATGGTCGATCGCTTCCGTGACGTCGGCGTCCGCCTCGCGCCAGGGCTTGCCCACTTCCAAAATCATCGTGGCTGCAAGATCGAATCGTCGTGATTCGAGGCGTTCAGCGACCTTGCGGAGCAACGACGCTCGCGTGGCAGCCTCCGTCATGCGCCAGTTCTTCGAGGCCTTGACAGCCGCGGCAACGGCACGATCGGCGTCGGCGACCGTTGCCTGAGCGATGCGGCCGATCGACTCCGCAGGGTTCGATGGGTTGTGCGATGTAAAGAGTTCGGATGCGTTTACGAAGCCTCCATCGATGAACATCGGATACTCACGGTTCTGCTCCCCGCGAACCTTCTCGATAGCGGACAGCATGTTCTTGCGGTTGGTGTCGCTGGTGAAGCTCGTGCTGGACGCATTGATGAACGTGGACATCGGCTCCTCCGGGTCAGTGTTGACGTAGTGTCTCGTCGGAAGGGGCGCACTCGGCGGCTGTGCGACGGCGGGGTCAGCCAGGAGCTCCTCATCGCTTCGGCGATCTTGGAAGCTTTGTTTCAAAAACCCTTCGTTCGACGTGTTTTCGAGCAGGCGCCGGATCAGATACCCCATGCCCGGCATCAAGTCGCCGTACGGACAGTAGACGCGAACGCACCGCCCCATCTTGGCCAGGGCATGCTTGAGCGGATCGCCCATTCCGTAAAGCATTTGTACTTCGTAGGCGTTTGGAGGCAGGGAAAACTCCTCGGCGGTGGCACACACGATAGCCAATGATCGAATGTTGTGACTCCCGAAAGCGGGGCGAATCAGATCGGTCCGCCCAAGCATTGTACGCGTCATGCGTTCGTAGCAGGCGTCCGATTGCCATTTTTTGGTCCACACCGGCGGCTCGCTGTTGTTGCGAACAGCCGCGGCGACCTCCGTGTCCCAGTAGGCGCCCTTGACAAGTCGAACGGCGAAGCGCGTTCCGCGCCGCCGGCCCCACGCAAGGAGATCGTCGAGGTCGCGCTCGGCCTCCTTCAGGTACGCCTGCAAAACAATGCCGACATCGGACCAGTCGGCGAATTCGTCTTCGAGCAAAATCTGTTTGAAAAGGTCGAGCGTAAGATCGTGGTGCTTATAGGATTCCAGGTCGACGTTGATGAAGGCCCCGGTTTTTCTCGCTTGGCGCAGCAGCGGGCGTAGACGGCTGGCGACCTCAGCAATAGCCCGTTGCGGATCGATCGGGTCGAAGTGCGGATCCAATCCCGTTAGCTTGATCGACAGGTTGACCCGCGGCATCGAGCCGCACTCGTCTCTGTCGATTTGCGGCACGGATTTCCACTGTGCTGCCAGCGGTGCGAGGCGATTCATCAAACCGTGGTAGACCTCGGCGTATCGATCGGCTGCGGCGTAGCTCGTTGTGGATTCGCCCAGCACGTCAAGCGTGAACGCCATTGCGTCGGACCGAAGCATCTTGAGGGTCTTGATGACGCTGGGAACGTCAAACCCCGTTATGAATCGACCGGCCATCGTCGTTGCGCCCGTTCGAGCGGCCCGACCGAGAGCCTCGCTGCGAAGTCGCTGTAGCGGTCCGCCCCCCAGCGCGAGACCGAAGAGCTTTGGAAAATCCTTTGCGTGGGGCGTAAAGTATTCCACAAGGTGTCGGATGAGCTCGCGGTTGCTCTTCAGCGAGGGAAGGCAGTCGACGAACTGAAACGCTCGCGTGCGAAACTTCGGGTCACGATCGACGGCTTGCGTCATCTGCTCAAGCCACCACGATTTTTCCCACACGCGCGGTCTAGCCTCGCCGGCGAGCTCGAAGATCCGGCGACCGATGGCGCGAACGCGCGTTTTGAACTGCTTGGAATCCGCAGGGCCGGCCACGCTCACGAGGCTATCTCTGTCGTCGTGAAGTCGCGCCACGGAACGACCTGCCGCGGCGTCAGAAATACCAGCCAGCATACCCGCACCGGTCGGCGCCAGATCCGTGCCATCGCTCGGCAGTACATTTCCATTTGCGGTTGATACCGCTCGCATCGCTGGTCAACCTCTGACGCTTCGATGGCGTCCGTCTTGAAGTCGACGATCTCCAAACCTTCGTCGTCGACGATGATTCCGTCCACCATCCCGCGCACCAGGACGCGATCGTCGTCCGACGCGCTGATGGATCGGTCGAAATCCGTAACGGATTCCGTGGTAACGTACCGAAATTCTCGGCGGTAGCCACCGCCGGCCAGGCGAATCGCTTCCGCCAGCGGAGTCTTGACGAACCACGTCAGTGCTTCGACGGGTACTGCGCTACGATCCTCCGCCGCGATGATTCCCTCGTCGACAAGCCGCTGCAACTCACGCGCTACGCCTGGCTCGTCGACGCTGACCTGAAAGTCCAAGTGCTCCAAAACGCGGTGCGTGATGATTCCACGATGCACCGCGGCATCCGTTGAGGCTGTCGTGTATTTGGACGGCGGTACGTCAAAGGCTGAGTCGGACTGCCCGCGTTGGTTTCGATCCGCGCGAACGTCCGGATCGCGTGTGTAGTCGTAAGCCCCCTTGAACTCGCTTGCGGCCGCCGTCGCTCGAACGGAGCTGGTCGCCAGCCAGGGATAAACAAAGTCCAGCCGTCGCACGATTTCGCCCACGACCGGATCGTCGTCGGCGACGGGTTCGCCGGCGGGTAACGGCTCGCAACGGGCGACGGCCCGCCTCAGTGTTTCCTCCTGCTGGACGGGAAGACGCGTCGCGGACCACGTTGCTTGATCGGCGGCGTCGTGAAAATGCAGTTCGAACAGTGGAGGCTTTTTCCCGGATTGGGTGTTACACGAAACCGACCCCTGCGGCGCAGCGGCTAGCGTTGGAAGTATCCAATCGAGGGGCGTCATGGCTGTCGCGATGGTCAACCTGGACGGTGGGCGATTGGTCGTGACCTCGCCGATGCTCCGGTGGCGGTCGATGTTGTGCTGCGTTCCCACGAGCACGAGTTTGTCGCGCGCACGTGTCATGGCGACGTACAGAACACGCATCTCTTCTTCTCGCGTGGATCGTTCGACCTCCGTGGCGACGCAACAATGTGCGGCTGAGGGATACTCAAGCATCCGCTGCGTGTCGACGACGCGCAGGCCGATCTTTGCGTTACGCTCAAAGATCATCCGCCCGCTTCGATCGCCGAGGTTGAACTTGCTGCCGAGCGCTGCCACGAACACGACGGGAAACTCCAACCCCTTCGCGCGGTGGATGCTCATGATGCGAACGACGTCTTCGGATTCGCCGAGCGTTGAAGCGAGGTCGATCTCGCGCTGGGAGTTTTCGCTCGTTCGTACGAACTGCAGGAAACGGTGCAGCCCCTGCCGGCGGAAGGTTCCGAAACGCCGCGTCAGGTCGTGAAGTTTAAGAAGATTGGCTCGGCGCTGCGGTCCGTTGGGCAGGCCCGCGGCGTAGGCGAGATACGCTTCGTCTTCGAGGAGTCGCCATAGCGTCTCCGCCAGGGGTCGGCGGGCGGCTTTCCGGCGATAGCGGGCGACCTTCTTCAAGAAGCGCTCGACGCGTTGGCGCAGTGCGTCGTCGGGGCCGCGCTCCGCGTAGCCGCACACGACGGCGTGGAACGGAGCGTTTCGGTCGAGCAACCGAATCTCGACCAGTTGGTCCTCGGTGAACGTCTCGCCGAAAACACCGCTGCGGAGTACGGCTGCGAGCGGAATGTCCTGTTGCAGGTTGTCGAGGATTTCCAACGCAGCCAGGACGTCTCGAACCTCCAACGCGCCGAGGAGCGATCCGCCGACCTGGGCGTGAGCGGGGATGCCCATGCCCGTAAGGATGGAGGCCATCCGCTCCGCGTTGATCCGCGCGGCCCGCAGCAGGATTGCAATGTCGCGGTAGCGCCGCGGTTGATCGGCGGGTGCGTCGTTGATCCATTCGCCGATGCGCGTTGCGATCACGTAGGCCTCGCGCTCGATCGGAGTCCAGCGCGAAGGATTACCAAGGTCAGCCACACCGCGCTCTGTTGGTTCTTCGCCGTCGTCGTCGGTATCGGCTTGCGTGGTTGCGCCTGCGGATCGCTCCAGCAGATGAATCTCGACAGGTTCTGGGGTGGAGGCATCATCGATGGATCGCCCGGCGTGGAGCTCGGCCTCGGCGTCGTATTCCATGTCACAGGCGCCCTTGCGCATCAGGCAGCGGAAGATGAGGTTCACACTTTCGAGGATCTCGGGCCGACTTCGGAAATTGCTTTGTAAGAAAATCGCTGATCCGCGGTTTCCACCACACGCTTCGTCGGGAGCGGATTGATGTTGGACCGCGCGTGACGCGTCCAATCGGTCGCGGAAGAGAGAGGGCTCCGCTAGGCGAAACCGGTAGATGCTTTGCTTGACGTCGCCGACGACGAAGAAGTTACTCTCCCGCTTGGGATCGGTTTCGCGGCTGGTCAGTTGCAGGATTGCTTGCTGCAGAGGATTGATGTCCTGAAACTCGTCGACGAGAACGTGGGCGAATCGGTCGTGCAGCGCTTGCGCAACGTCGGAAGGTTCGGTGATGCCATGCCCGGCGTCTCGATCGACGAGCAGATCGAACGCGAAGCGTTCCAGATCGGCGAAGTCCATGACCCCGAGTCGGCGCTTGCGGTTTGCGAAGCGGGTTTGAAGCGATAGAACCAGATCAACGAGCGTGGCGACGTAGGGTGCGGTCCGCTCCAGCCCGTCCACCCACTCTCTCGTGGAAAACAGGGCGAAGCGTTCGACGAGCCGCTTCCTGAAGAGCGTCGCTTTGACTTCGCTGTAGCATGCGCTCGCCGCCTTACGCACAGCCTTGGTCTGATCCGGGGAGTCCTTGGAAAGTGGGGGCGCGCGATGCTTGTCGAACTCGTGTTCCGCGATCTCCTGTCGTACCTCGTCGAAGGCGTCGCGCAGCTTTTCCTGGTCGCCACCGGCGATGTCGAACTGCGCAGCCCACCGGGCGACAAGCTCGCTGTACTCGCCAATAAGATCGGCGTGAAAATGCCCGGCTGGATCATCAGCTTCGAGCGCCTCCGC
>JADFRO010000179.1 GCA_022561255.1 Planctomycetota bacterium
CTTGCCCATAACTTCAGACGCTCATTCGCTGTGTTTAGTTTTTCGTTGACGATCGCCATCTCAGCGTTGGTACGGTGAACATCTCGCGTCCGACGCTGTAAAGCACGCTGCAACTCGATGATTCGGGCACCCGCACGCACCCGGGCGAGTAGCTCTTTCTTCTTGAACGGCTTGGTGAGAAAGTCGTCGGCGCCGGCGTCGAAAGCCTCGACGATCCGGTCTTCCGACGTCTGATGCGCCGAGACGATGATCACGAAGACCGTGGGGATGCCGTCATGGTTTCGAATCGCTCGACAAAGCTCCAACCCGTCCATTTCGGGCATCAGCCAGTCCGCGATGACGACCGAAGGTGTCGTGGAGAGAAGAAGCGGTATCGCTTCCGCGCCCGAGCTCGCGCAGATTGTTTCGTACCCATCGGCCGTCAAGTGCTTTTGCAACAGCAGGCGCACAACGGGATCGTCGTCAACGACAAGAACGCGTTGCGGTTTGCTTACCGACATTATGCTCTCGTCCGTGTCGTCGTCGGCGCCGCGGAAGCGTCTGCGCAGTGCTGCGCATCGTATCGCTGCTGAGCCTGTACCTGAAGCGCCGCAAGCGGTGGAACGTGGCGCGTCTGAACGGCTAGGATGTCCCCGGCTTGTTGCCATTCCTCGCTGATCGCATCGAAGACTTCTGCGTAGTCTCCGGGCGCGATACCGAACTGACCGGCCTCAAGTAGTACGTCGGACAGCGCTTCCCGCTCGACGGATGGCCGCGTAAGGATCCGTGCCACGGATTCCGAAAAACCGAGAATCCTCGCGAAAAGATGTTCTCGCGAGTCAGGAGCGATGTCTCCGTCACTCGGCGACGACTGAAAACGAATGGCTGAGCAGAAGATTTTAGGTATCAGCCACTCCTCCATCATCTCCGACGACAGCTCGTTGTGGTCGATACCGAAGAACGTACGTTCGAGACTCCGAAGTCGCGCCGGCGGCTGGTCCTTCGTCGTCGTAATCGCCTGTTCGTACCGAACCGGGTCCGCGCAGGCAAACGCGAGGCGTCCGATCTGTGAAAGCAATCCGCAGGTGAACGCCTCGTCGGGAACGAAGCCCTTGACGTGTTTCGAAATATGTCGGGCGACGACGGCGCGAGCGATTGCGTCCGACCAGAACAGTTCGTAATTGAATCCCTTACACCGACCGCAGCGGTTGTCCTGAAGAAGCGAAAGCCCCAGCGCCAAGCTTGTGACCGTTCGCACGCCGAGCATTGCGACCGCGTGGGATGTGGACACGACCTGCCGGGACATGCCGGCAAGCGGCGAGTTTACCGTCTTCAACACTCGTGCTGCGATCGCCGGATCCAATTCGACGACCGCGGAAATCTGCTCGATCGTAGTATTCTCGTCCTCCGCGAGCTTGTGAATACGCAGCGCAACGCCGCTTGGGGAGGGGAGTTCTCCGGAAGCTTTGATCCGTTCATAGGCTGTCTTGGACATCGAACTCTCACCCGTAGTGGCTGGACTGTTTACGGTCCGGCGAGTGCGCGCGTCCTGCGACGCAAAGTCGGTTCGCCGAGGCGCCAACACGCGATGCCCGGACGCAGCTGCATCCACCGGCGTTGCAGTCGCCCGAGTACAGAACTCACACCACTCCATCGAGTCATCGTCGTGTTCGTTCCTCGGACTGAGACAATCGGCCGCAAATCCGGCCGGCTGCGTGCACGTCCTATAGAGTCCACAACCGGCGGACCCAGACGTGTCCGGTCGCGTAGTCCGATCACGCAAGTTGTACGTCCGAGCGTTATTTCTATCCTCACTTCTTGTCGCCGTGAGCGGTTGCGGCCGTCGCCTGGGCGCGGTAGAAGCCCGGTGACAATTACCCCGCAGTCGTTCTTCGCGCGGATGGAGCCTTGGAATGCACGAAACAGCACAGGATACTGACCGCATCGCCGCCACGATGCGGCGATCGATTCAAACGCTCGTCGACCTCTCGCGCGAGGCCATGGGCGACAACCTGCTAGCCTTGACGGCCTTCGGTTCGGTTGTGGCTACCTTCTTTGATCGGGAGCGGCACACGGCTCGTAACGTATTGGTGCTCAAACGCGTCGAACTGAGCGGCCTTCGCCGGTTAGCGGAGAACGGCGAAAAGCTAGGCAAAGAGAGCATCGCCGCCCCGCTGATCATGACGCCGGCCTACATCGCGTCGTCGCTGGACACCTTTCCGCTTGAACTACTCGAGATACAGCAGCACCACGCCGTAGTGCTGGGAGACGATCACTTCGAAAATCTGACGTTTGAGGAAACGCACATCCGTCTCCAGTGCGAACGGGAACTCAAGCGCATTTTGATCGCGTTACGCCAGGGATTGCTCGCCGCTGCGGGTCACGTGAAGCGTATCGAACGCGTCGAGCGCGACGTGGCCGAAGGGCTTGTGCGGACCATCCGAGGGATGCTCTGGCTCAAAGGGCAAAAGCGGTTCAAACCCGCCGACGAGATCGTCGGCGAGGCGGAATCAACGATCGGCCGAAGTTTGAAGGGGCTGCGAGCCGCGCTGGACGAGAACGAGGTGCTCGCCTGGCCTGAATTCGAAACGCTTTACCACGACGTCGAAGCTCTCGGAGAGATCGTGAATGCCTGGTAGACGCGCCGACCTGCTGATCGTCTTTGCCCTGCTCGTTGCCACTTCCTCCGAGGTGGCGGGCGAGGTCACCGTCAAAGACACCGGGCGATTCGTCATCGACGCCGCCGGCATCATCGACGATGTTGCCCAGCGCCGGCTCGAAGGCTGGCTTAGGGAACTCGAGCAGAAAACCACAGCCCAGGTGAAGGTTCTTACGGTGCCGACGACCGAAGGCGAAGATGTCTTCGGCTTCGCTCAACGCCACGCAGGTTTGTGGAAGTTGGGTCGCAAGGGAAAGGACAACGGCGCCTTGATCGTCGTCGCACTCAAAGAGCGGAAAGTACGAATTCAGACGGGTTACGGGCTCGAATCAGCCTTGCCCGATTCCTGGTGCGGATCGCTCTCGCGGAATGTGTTCGCCAGGAGTTTCAAGCGCGGTGAGTTCTCCAAGGGCATTTACGCCGGCACCGTGGCCATCGCGAATAAGGTCGCGGACGCGGCGAATGTCAAACTGGCGGGAATCCCGGATTATCGGTTCAAAGGTCGGCGCGGGCGTGGGGTTACTCGGCTTTGCGGGGCGGGCATCATGCCGTTTGTCATGCTGATGCTGATTTTCTCGTCCGCCTCCCGTCGAAACCGCCATCGCGGTCGCTGGGGCGGCGGCCTGTGGCGGGGTATGCTGTTGGGGAGCATTCTGGGCGGCGCGATGCGCGGCGGAAGATCGCATTGGGGCGGAGGAGGTTTCGGCGGCGGATTCGGTGGATCGTTCGGCGGCGGCGGTGGTTTCGGCGGAGGTGGCGGTGGTGCGAGCTGGTAAGGATTGCCCCAAGTGCGGGAAAGAGATTCGACGAAGCGCCAAGTTCTGCCCGTCGTGTGGGACGACGATAGCGCGCTCACGAGGAACGAAAATGAGCCTAGCGAAAGTCTTCGGTATCGTTTTGTTGCTTCTGGTAGGTAGCGCCGTGTTGGTCGGCGGCTGCTTTTACAGCGGTTACAACAAGGCCGTCGCGTTGGATGAATCGGTTCAGGGTGCGTGGGCGCAGGTTGACAATCAGATGCAGCGCCGGTTCGAGTTGATCCCCAATCTGGTCTCGACGGTTAAGGGGTTTGCATCTCAGGAGAAAGACGTCTTCCTCGGTGTAGCCGAGGCGCGTAAGGCATATTTTTCAGCCGGATCGGTCGGCGAAAAAGCCGCCGCCGCCGGCGGGTTTGAACGCGCGCTGTCGCGGCTGCTCGTACTCCGAGAAACCTATCCCGAGCTCAAGTCGAACCAGGGTTTTCTCAAGCTGCAGGATTCGCTTGAAGGGACGGAGAACCGCTTGGCCGTGGAGCGTAAGAGATTCAACGACGCCGTCAAAGAGCTCAACGTCTTTACGCGAAGACTTCTGGGCCGCATCTACGCGAGCATGGCTAATGTTGAGAAGGCCGAGTACTTCGAGATATCACAAGAGGCAAAGACAGCCCCGAAAGTTGATTTTTCCAAACCCAGCGGCGAAGGTTAAGGTAGCCAGCGGCCGAGCTTAACCCACTTCACGCTCATCTGTTCCGAGCCGCGGGCTTCAGCCCGCGCGATGGTTCAACGCTCGATATCGCTCGAACGTGGTCGCACGCTCAGTCTACGAGTTCTCCGCTTCCAACATTTCCGGTTCCAGGTCCACGCCCAGCCCGTCCGCGATGCGGTTGATGTAGTTGAAGTACGCGATCACTTGCGTCGCGTCGCTGATCGCTCGGTCGTCCAGGCCGGTGTTGCGAAGGCGATCGAGGTCTTCGGGTGTGATGGAGGCCGGTTCGCGCGTCATCTTCATCGCGTGATCGCACAATGCGCGATCGACCGGCGTCAGCTCAGCCGATGTGTAGTCCGCCTGAATCCGCTCAACCCAACCATCGTCGTCGACCTCAGCCCGGAGGTCCGCGCCGTGCGCGAGCGTTCAGTAATGACACCCGTTCGCCCGCGATACGACCACCGCCAACATCTCACGCTGCGACCGGGTAAGCGTAGATTGGCCGTGCATGATCGCGGCGTAGAGGTCCATGGACGACTTCAACACGGGGGCGTTGTTGCTCTGAACGCGCAAAATGTTGAAGACACGACCGGCCCGCTTGATCGCGGCGTCGTAGATTCGGGCGAGCAGTCCCCGGGCGTCATCCTCGCTAACGACTTTGATCCACGCCATGGCAACCCCCGGTGGAGACAACAATAGCAAGCGACCGCTATTGCTCGAATCGAGATTTTTCGGTCGCCCGTTTCTTAACCTTTTAGCGCCGTACGTCGTGGACGGCGACCCGGGCAGCGCGGGAACCACCAACAAGGAGGCCGCGTTACCACCGCCCGTCAGGCGCCAATGGTGATCTATTCGACGACCGTTACCGTCGAGTGCTTGGTCACGAGATAGGTGTAAAGGGCTTCGACGTCCTCGTTGAACATTCGGATGCAGCCCATCGATACACTTTGGCCGATGCTTTCCGGATCGTTCGTGCCGTGAATGCCGTACCGGTGTTGACCGGCCGCTTCTCCCGAAACGCCGATCAAAGCGATCCACCGTTCACCGAGTGGATTCCGGGGGTCATCAGCTGCTACGATGTCACCGCCGCGCGGCGGATAATAGGTCGGATTTTTGAGCTTGGTTCCCACGCGCCACTCGCCGGTCGGTGTGCTGCTGTCTTGCCCCAGTCCGACGCGAAAGTGTTGTACGAACGTCTGATCCAGGTAGACGTCCAACGAGAAGTCCTTCTTGCGGACAATCGCTCTAAACGGACCGCGGATGACCTTGATCGTCCGTCCCGCACGGATCAGGTTCACGTCACGAATCCCGTTGATGTCAGCGAGCAGCTCGGCGGATATCTTGTTTTTGGTCGCGATCTTCGCCAGACTATCGCCCGTTTTGATCACGTACCGTTCGACGAACGGATCGTTGTCGAAAATGCGCGGCGAAAAGATACCGATGGTTACCGCCTATGACTACACATCGGCGGACCGGGCGGGCATTCCATTGGTGCTGGCCGGCGATAGCCTGGGGTAAGCCAATTAGGCCTTTGGTATGTACTTGCTAAAATAGTAAGGCTTGATATAGCAATTGGGCCATTATACGGTGTTAATCAAGTACGTAACCGCCGAGTGCATCCGTACCGGATGATCGGCGGTGGAATTATATTGGAGGATTATTTGGACGCAATTCAAATCAATCTGGTTCAGAGCACTTGGAGCAAGGTGCTCCCCATCTCAGATGCCGTGCGTCAAGCCGACGTCGTGTCGGTCCTCATTCCCGACACACCGCAACCCCAAGTATACCGCGACGAGATCGCGCCGCATCTTCGCGACGGTGCAGCGCTCCTCTTCGCACACGGCTTCAATATTCAATACGAGCAAATAGCTCCATCGTCCCGTGTCGACGTCATAATGGTGGCTCCCAAAGCACCTGGATCCCTCATGCGCACGGAATACCAAAACGGCCGTGGCGTCCCGGCGCTGGTGGCAATTTCCCAGAATGCCACCGGCAACGCGTTAGCCCTGGCGTTGGCGTACGCGGACGCAATCGGTTGCATGCGCGCCGGCGTTCTCGAGACCACGTTCCAGTGGGAAACCGAAACGGATCTCTTCGGTGAGCAGGCGGTGCTCTGCGGAGGCGTGACCGCACTCATCAAGGCGGGATTCGAAACGCTGGTCGAGGCGGGTTACCCAGCTGAGCTCGCGTACTTCGAATGCCTGCACGAACTCAAGCTGATCGTCGATTTGATCCAGAGCGGTGGCTTCAGCGGCATGCGCGCCGAAGTCAGTGACACGGCCGAATACGGGGACTACGTGGCCGGACCACGGGTGGTGAGCGATGCCTCACGCGAAGTCATGAAGGCTCTGCTGGCTGATATCCAATCAGGTGCCTTCG
>JADFRO010000180.1 GCA_022561255.1 Planctomycetota bacterium
ACGAGATCGCAGCAGGCGCCGCCCGCAACGGGCACGCCGCACTCAAACTTCTTGTTGATGTTTACGATCGTGTTGCTGCAGACCGGCGGGATGATGCTGAAGTAGTAAGCATCAACGACGAACGTAACGGGAACGCCCGGCGTGGTCGGCTGACAAATGCACGAAGCCCCGGAGAAACCACCAGTCTCATCATAGCACGGAGCCGACGGATCACCCGGTGTCTGTCCACCGCCGAAGTCATGCGGGGTGCACTCGTCGTTGTAGACCTGATGGTCGGTGCACTCCGGATTGATGTCCCAGAGGATCTCCGTGTCGTAGTCACTACCACAGGTATCAACCGACGTAAACGGCGTGTCCGGGGTGTACACGAAGAACCCACCGTGCGTCAGGAACGGACCGTTCGCCCCGTTGTCCAAAACCTGCGGTTCGCAGGTAAGGAGCGAGTTCGGGCGGGGGCAGGTACATTCGCCGGGGTCTCCCTCCGCAATCCACAGGCCGGGGCAGCATTCGTCGAAGCCTTCCTCGCACTCTTCGGGAGGCTCTATTTCGAGGTTCCCGCACTCCGTCGGACAGACTTCGCCACGCACTACCGAGTAGTTGTCAAAATCCCACGTCGCAGTTCCACCGTTGTTGTGCGTCATAAGCATCCGCTCGACCGTAAACGAAAAGTTGTCGAAGTTATGCGAGTAAATGAGGGAACCGTCCATCGTGTAGTTGACGACGCCGCTGCACGGATCGATCGCGACCTCAAAGTGCGCGTATCTACCAGCGGTGAGATAGTAGGAAGTGAACTTGTATTGGCCCAAACCCCAGTCGTAGACGTAGACGTATCCGTTGTACCCTGGCCAGAAGAAGTTCGTGCCGCGGTCGTTGGTCTCAGCGTCGGAGACGGTGAAGTAGTTCAGCTCACCGTCTATGCCCGGGGCGTCGATTTCCGAAAGCGACAAGTCAAACGAGATCAGCGACGGCGTGATGGGTTGCGCGCCGACGGTCGGCGTAAACGCCGAATCGCGGCAGGGCCCGAACAGGGATTCGCAAGTCACACCACCGCTGGGATCGCGCTGGAACCGTAGGTGCTGGGTTCCTGAAGCGGGGTTGGCGGTGTCGACGTGCGGCTCGAAGCAGTGCTGCGAGCTGATCGACACGTACCAACCGTTCAGTGGGTTGGTGTTTTGAGCACAGCAGTTCTCATCGACCGCGTTACTCCCGGTACACTGGTTGCCAGGAATGTCCCCGTCCGCAACACACGACGTAAACGTCGTGCCGCAAATCCAGCCGGTCTCCCAACCGCAGGTTCCCTCGACCGCCTCGAAGCCCGTGCTCTCGCACACCGGACCGGTCGCAGGCGTTGAGGCGAACAACCCCGGATCAAGGACACCGTCGGGAGCGCCCGGCCCCTCTGCCGAAATCGTTGACCCAGGCCGCACGCCCGGCGGGCGGGCGAAGAGGGAACTACCCCATACGAGCACGCCGGCGGTAATCGCTACCGCTGACAAGCCCCAACATGACTTCTTAAACATATTCATCTCTCAGACCTCCAAAGTAATTCGCTGCACGAGAGGAACGACCCTCCCACGCGATACTGACTCGAAAACAACCTCAAAAAGCACTCACAAATGCAGGTGCCCTCGCACCACTCCACAGGCCGAAGCCGCGCTCGAAACAAAGCACGGCCGAGCCTCGACTACCGGCGACTAAACCGGAGGAGCTCTCGGCTGTGAGATGCGAAGAAGATGGGACAGGTAACTTGGGATTTCAGTAGAATAGACACGCCGCTGAATTGCCGCCGCACGGACGACAGGAGGCGGCTGCGCGATCGCAGCGCGGACCTGCCCGAGGACCGTCAGCAGGGTCGCGTTGATGTACGCCACAAGGAAAGCAACGAGGGCATAGCCGGCGAATCCGCCGACCAGACGAATCGCCAAACCATCACCGCTCTGCGTACCGGCCAGGAGACCGTAGTGGAGCCCCAGCGGCTGAAGCGCGAACTCGACGCCGATCCAACCGAAGCCGAGAAGATAGGGGCTAAAACCGACGCGACGCGTAAGAGCGGAACCGGCGAACGCGTAGAAACCCGGAATCAGTCCGAGATATGCAGCCGAGGTGAGATCGCCGGAAATCTGCGTCGAACCAATCAGCGCGCACACGCCGAACAGGGACAAACCCCAGAACGCACCGCAAGCGCCGGCTCGAACCGGAGAAAGAATCCGAATCGCGTTGAAGAGCGGAAGCAGCGTGATCAGACCCAGCCACCAGTACGACTGAGAACCGATCGCAGCGGCCATGAAACAAGCACTGGCAAACAACGACAGCGCGATGGCCGCCCACTTCACCAAGCGGTCACGCAACGGCGTTTGAATATCTCGTTGCAATCTCGACACGAGCCAACCTCGACCCTACATGAAACCTACCAACCAGATTGCGCCTTGACGGACCCACAGAACTACGCGAAAGGAACTGATCCACCTCCGGTTGACCGACACTGCATCGAACGACACGCCGGCAACTTCCAACCCAACGAAGATGCTCCCTCCACACCTGCGGTGACCCGCTAAAGCCAAGTCACGTCACGGAAACGTTTCACATCGCGACTGCCCGTCTCACGACGGCGCTGCGAGCAGGACGCCTCCGATAACGGCCCAATATACCGGAAACACCCCCCCCTGTTCAACACAAAAACGGTCTCGTCACAAAAATATTTGATCTGTATCGCAAAAGAGACGTAAGTTGTTTGTAATAAATAGGTTACGGAAGATGAAGGATGCTTTCAAATGAAGCCGGATCCTATAATCCAGGGTCGTGAAACGGCTTTTTCAGCTTGAACAGCTCGATTTGGCCCCGGATTTTGCTGATGAGGCGGTCCTGACCGTCGATTTGCGAAAGCAATAGTAACCCACGCTTCGCCACGGCAGTGGCCTCGTCGAACGATCCAACCTCGGCGTAGGCGGCGCCGAGATTGGCGAGGATCATCGGATCTCGTTGGGCGGTGAGCTTAGCCGCATGTTCCAACACCCGCACTGCAGTCGCACCGTCACGCACTGCGTCGTCTTGACAGGTAGCCAGCAATTGTCCGAGGGCGCTCAGTGTGGGAACGTGTTGGGGATCGGCCTTATAGCCCAACTGTAGCACACGAACCGCATCCGCAAAGCGACGCTGCCCGACGTAGAGAACCGGAAGCTCATCCATTGCTGGAGCAAAAGCCGGATCGGCCACGACGGCCTTTTCGTAATAACCGATTGCTTCGGAGAGTTTTTTCTCTCGCCGCGCGACAACGCCCAGACCGTGGTATCCGTTCGCCTCGAAGCCCTCCAACTCGATCGCTTTGCGAAACCAATCCTTCGCGCCATCGAGATCCCCTTGATCCGCCAACGCGCTGGCGAGGTTTACGATCGCTTCACCGTAGAGCGGCTCCTGTTCGATCGCCGTATGAAACTCAGCGATCGCATCGGAGGCACGTTTGAGCCGAAGGTAAGCGAGTCCCAGGTTGAAGTGATCCGCCGGATCGGTGGGATCCTCAGCGATAAGTTCGGCAAACCGCTGCGTCGCGGTCTCAAGCTCAGCGGGGTCTTCAAGGAGCGTACAGAGCTGAGCGTACGCGCGCTTCATCTTTGGGCCTAGATCGATCGCGATCTGGCAGTGCATAATCGCCTCGTCGTTGCGGCCGGCTTCCTGTAGGCGCTTGGCGTAGCGGGCGTGCAGATCGGGGCTCTCGTCGTCGAGCTCCAGAGATGCCTCAAAATGCTGGAACGACTCATCCACGCGTCCCAGTTCGAACAGTGCCTCGCCCATCTGAACGAGTGTCTGGGCGTTGGCGCGGTCGAGTTGCAGGGCGGCCCGAAGCGGTACGAGGGCCTCGTCAAGCATGTCCGCCGCCATAAGGCCGGCGGCCAAAGTGGTCTGGAACTTGACGGTTTCAGGACTCTGGAGCACGACGTGTCGTAGGAGCGGAACCGCGAGCCTGAAGTCCTCGGGGCCCTCCGCCTCCCCCATCAGATGGGTCGCCATGCGAAACCGCTTAAGCACCTCGATCATATCCTTGGGGTCGATCAGCCCTTCGGTCAGAAATACCTCCTCCTTGTCCTTCAACGCGCTGCTGCCGCCGAGGTAGCCAAGTGCGACCAGTTGCCTGCGAGCTTCGACGCTTAGATCGACGTCGAGGGCCTCACCCACCGGCATCTCGTCGAATCGATCGCGCAACATCCGCAACATGCTAGCCGCTTCATCGGGACGACTACTGTGAAGATTCTTCGTTTCAAGCGGATCGCGCTTTCGATCGTACAATTCCGGTTTCGTCGACGAGATGTATTTCCATCGCGACGTCGTGAGGGCCCGCTGTTCGGCCCATCCGAACGAATTCAGGACGTAGAGCGTTTCATGGTAGGCGGAGCGTTCGTCAAGTTCGGCGCCGACGAATACGCCAGCCAGCGATCGTGAGATGAGTCCGTCAGGCGGCTCCCAACCGAACACGTCTAGGATCGTCCAAAAGACATCGATGTTCTCGACGATCGTGGACACACGCTTTCGGCGAGGAATGGCGGCTGGATGGGCGAAGACCATCGGCACCTGCACGTGTGTGTTGTAGAGAAAGTTCGTATGTCCCACCTCGCCGTGTTCGCCGAGCGACTCACCGTGATCGGCAACGACCACGACAAGCGTACGTTCCTTTAGGCGCTTGGCGGCTAGCCAGTCGAGAAGGCGTTGCAGTTGACTATCAAGGAACGCGATCTCGCTGTCGTAGGGTCCGCGGCCGGGCTTGTCGAAACCCTCCGGCGCGTCGTGGGGATCGTGCGCGTCGTAGTAGTGGACCCAGCAGAAAAACGGCTTGTCCGACTCCGTGTTCAACCACTTTAGGGCACGGTCGGTAATGACGTCGCCCGAAATCTGCCATGACAGCGGGTTGCCGCCGGCCGCGTGTTCCCCCATGTCGTCGTTGAACTCTTCGAACCCGCGATTGATGCCAAACCGCGAATCCAAGACAAACGACGAGACGAATCCCGCCGTTCGATAACCGTGTGCCTTGAAAATCTCCGCGAGCGTCGGGTCGCTGGTGCCCAGGGCGTTTTGACCGTTGTCGCGAACGCCGTGCTCACGCGGGTATCGCCCGGTCATCATCGAGGCGTGTGAAGGCAGGGTCAGCGGCACCTGGGCGAACGCCTGCTCGAACAGCGTCCCGCGAACGGCGAGCTTGTCCAAAGCAGGGGTTTCGGCTGATCTGTAGCCGTAGCAGCCGATTCGGTCCGCTCGAATCGTGTCCCACGTGACGAAGAGGACGTTGTGACCCTCTACCAACGAGGCGTCCGGCTTTCGCTCGCAACCCGGCGACAGAACGATCATTATCAGCAATACGGCGAGTTGGGTTCGACGGATCATTGGCGCAGTTTACCCCTGCCCGGCTCACAGGGCCAACCCAACGCGATGATGTGTCGGTCAAGCGGCAGCCTGAGTTGGTTATGTTACGACACGTGTAAGTCCGCTGTTGGCAACGTGTTACGGTCACTGTTGAACGTGTAATTGCCGGGCCTCCGTCATGACCGTATGACGTAGATATGACACAGATCGTGACGGATGTCCTGTGAGTTGTTACCCTGGGGCGGCGATCACCATGACGCGACCATTGCGCCCGGATCGGGCTGTTTACGCAACATTCGCTCTCACGGAAGGGTACTTTCGTGCCTCAAGGGTAGGGTATTGGACACGAATGTGGCCTTGGATTTGAGACTTTGGGGCATCCTGCAGCGTTTTGCTTGTCGACGAGCCGTTCGTACTGCATCATGTCCACTTCCGGGCGATCCGGTGGTCGGAATTGAGCCAGCGCAAGAGCATCTCGCAAGCAGGCGCGGATGAGATGGGTGTGTCGAAGCGGGCAAACAACGGGAACTGAATCTCGATGGCACGAACAATCAAGATCGACTTCTATCGTGTCGAGATGCCGGAGAGCGCGCCGGCGCAATTCCACGAGATCATCGAGCAGGTCGCCGACTCGGCGAACGATGGCAACCGCACGGTCAGCATCGACAAGTGTCCGGTGCGTATGCAGCAGGCTGAGAAGACGGACGGATGCTGGCACGGAGACATGGTGCGCATCCGCATGAACGAGGGCGCGATCCTCACAAAGCTGTCGGGAGAAACGCACCCCATCGACCTGGACGATGACGAGGGCATCGGCGAGCAGACAGCGTTCCTGTACCAGCCCACAATGAACATTCTCGTTGTGCAGCGAAACCGTTTCGCGGTGAGCGCGAGCAAGCTGGCTCGCTACTTCGAGAGCATGGGAGGCTTGGACGAACCCATCGTGCTTGATCCGATCTACACGCAAGATGCGATTCAGCGTCTCGCCAGACTAACGACCATCCGTAAGTTCACTATCCGGCTTGCCGGACCTACCAACGCGACCGCGTTCAAAAGGCAAGCTCCTCACTTCGGCGGCATGATCGACTTGATCGAAGCCTTCCAGTCGCCGCGCATCGTTGTG
>JADFRO010000181.1 GCA_022561255.1 Planctomycetota bacterium
CGCGACTGTGAGGAAGCGGTCCCGCGCTGAGCGTTGGATGACGGACTATCCGCTCCCTCACGGTCGCGGCTCGGAAAGGCGGGCGCGGCTCGGATCAGCAACGGCATCCGCTCCCTCACCAATAAATTGCATCAAGCCGCTCTTTTCTTTGCGAGCAGCCATGCCTGGTGAAGGAGGTTTTTGCCCCACATCCAGCGGAATACGCGGCGGCGCCTTCGCGCCCAGGACGGCAGACCCTTGAAGCCAAAGGCGATGGTACTGGTTTGGCCGTAGGTTCGCTCGATATCGTTGCGAGACTCCAGCAACCGTTTCCCGACCGAACGTTTGAGCAGCCGTAGCAGCTGTAGCCTACGCTCTTGTTGTCGTCGCCCCACACGGTTTTCACGCAACGGGGTGTAGAGCTTCCGCCCGGTCGCCTCGACCGCTCGATGCAGTTTCACGCTGTCGTAGACCCCATCGCCCACAATACGCGTTACCGTGTCGGGCAGGTTCCTTACAAGCGTCAACGCGACCGTCTGTTCCGCCTCATTCATCGGACGAACGATGTAGGCGAGAATCGCATGTCGCATGTCGATCAGCGTGTACATCTTGTAGCCCTTGCCCATACCCCGCGCCGCCCGACCGCAGCGGGCGTCCGGATCCTTACTACAGCCACCGATGGGTAGGGGTCGACCGTCGATCGCCGCGTAGCGACCGCCCGGCCCCAGCCACCGCACACTGGCCTCATGCATCGCATAGGCCTTGGTTTGAAGGTCCAAACGACGCCAGCGACGCGAGACGGTGCTCGGATCTGGAAGGGACTCGGGGCACCAGCGTTCCCGCCAGTGCTCCGACCGACACGCCCATACCATCGGGCGATCGTGAAGTACCGCCCACAAAATGACACGAAGAATCTCCCGATCGCTATAGCGACAGCGTCGCGGTTTGCCATCGACACACGACAGCAATCTCTCTAGAATCACCCACACTTGGCCTTCCATGGCTTACCTCCTTGATCCATCCTTGGATCGTTAGAAACCAGGAGGTAAGTCTGGGGGCCATCTAGAGTTAACGCAAACGCAAAACACCACCGTTCATGCAATTTATTGGTCAGGGAGCGGTTTTTTTCATCCATCGAAACGGCACCGCTTCCTCACGGGCGCGGCTCGGAAAGACGCTTCGCAAACACGGTCTGGGGAAATCGTCGCGCGGGTGCCCCATTCTTCGCCAAGGGCGAAGGGTGGGGGACGGAAGGAAGTCCGGGGACGCCACTTGGTCTATCCGTCCCCCACCCTTGCTTCGCAAGGATGGGGCACCCCCGTCGCCATGTGGTCTATCCGGAAGTCCGGGAACGCCACTTGGTCTATCCGTCCCCCACCCTTGCTTCGCAAGAATGGGGCACCCCTTCAATCCAACAATCGCGTCGAGGAGAGCTTCTCGCCTTGACGATCGCGCGGTGCAGAGATAGGGTGACACGCCGGGTTTTAAGAAGAGAAAAACCAAGTCCAAGCCTTGGGAAACTAACGAAAAAGGAGAACCAACGATGGCCCACGAACTTCCCGCCTTGCCGTACGCCTTTAACGCTCTGGAGCCTCACATCGACGCCAAAACGATGGAGATTCACCACGACAAACACCACGCCGCCTACGTCAGCAAACTCAACGCCGCGATCGAGGGTCAAAGCGACCTTGCGTCCAAGAGCATCGAAGATTTGGTGGCTGGGGTAGCCTCCCTGCCCGACAAGGTGCGAACGGCTGTTCGCAACAACGGCGGAGGACACCTAAACCACTCGATGTTCTGGAACAACATTAGTCCCAACGGCGGCGGTACGCCCGGCGGAGCGCTCGCGGGTGCGATCGACTCAGCCTTCGGCGGGTTCGACGCCTTCAAGGAGAAGTTCGCCACGGCGGCTGCGACGCGATTCGGCAGCGGTTGGGCGTGGCTCGGCGTCGCCGGCGATGGAAAGCTGTGCGTCTGCTCAACGCCCAATCAGGACAACCCGACGATGAAAGACGTCGTCGAGTGTGCATGCAAGCCGATTCTGGGGCTCGATGTTTGGGAGCACGCCTACTACCTCAACTATCAAAACCGTCGACCGGACTACGTCACGGCGTTTTGGAACGTGGTCAACTGGGCCGACGTGGCTGACCGGTTCGCCAAGGCGAGTTAGTGTTGTATGAATCGTCGTTTGATGGATTGGGAACATGGTCGACGTCGGATCGAAGCGTCCTATGGTCCGCTCCCTCACGGTCGCGGCTCTGTTCAGTCACACCCGTCGAATGACGCGTGCCGTAGCGCAACATAACGTCGCCCCTGGTGGTTGAGTCGGCTCATCCCGGTTCCGCTCACGAGGGGCGACGCTACGTTACAGACGACCCCCATCCATCCACCGGTCCCGAAGAGATGAACGAAGGCAGCGAAGGCATGCATACGAACGATGCCGCGTGGACGTCCGAGCTGCTCAACACTCCGCATGACGCACCGGACAAAGCCGGGCGCGTTCGACAGATGTTCAACGCCATCGCTCCGCGCTACGAGTTCGTCAACTCGCTCTTCAGCGGAGGGCGCGATGCAGCCTGGCGGCGGGAGGCGGTGCGTCTGAGTGGAGTCCGACCCGGGGATGACGTGCTGGACATCGCCTGCGGCACCGGCGATTTCACGCGATCGTTCGCCAAATCCGGTGCCCGCTCAGTCACCGGCTGCGACTTCGCACATGAAATGCTCATCCGCGCCGCGGATGTTGGGGGATGTCTCGTATCCGAATCCCGGGTCCGCGGGGCGTGCAGTAACAGCGAACGTGGAGAGTCCGCGCGGGCTAAAGCCAGCGGCTCGGAAAAACAAGGCGGGGAATGCACTACCCGGGACGAGGGCGGGACGAGTGGGAATCTGTATCACACGGAATCGAACAGTACACGGCTGAACGAAGGCGAATCGAACGGCGGTGGGTCGGACAACCGCGGGTCGAGCGGTACGGAGTTGGGTCAACGAACGCGCCACAAGACGACATGGTGCGAGGCGGACGCACTGAAACTTCCCTTCGCGTCGGATAGCTTCTCGATCGTTTCTTGCGCGTTCGGGGTGCGCAACTTCGACGATTTGGACGGGGGTCTAAGCGAGATGTACCGGGTGTTAAGGTCCGGCGGACGTGTCGTGATTCTCGAATTCACCCGACCGAAGAATCTCACGGTTCGGAGACTTTACGAGTTTTACGCCAACCGCATCATGCCTGCGGCCGCGACCCTTGTCAGTGGGGATCGGTCCGGCGCCTATCGCTACCTGCCGCGGTCCGTGGTATCCTTTCTGACCGCAGAGCAGATGCTCGAAAGACTGGGTTGTGTCGGCTTTCGCGACTGCACCGCGACCGCGCTCACCTTGGGCGTCGTAACCGTCTACGTGGCCACGCGGAGTTGAACATGGCGGACGCCGTCGAGCGCGTTTCATCCGGCGCGCAAAACAAGCCAACCCCTGGCGATCGGGCAGTCGGATCGGTGCGAAAGTCCGGTATGACGGACGTCTGGTCTCGCTCCGGCTCGAAGTACCGCATCCGCGCGGTCGTTCTGCTTGCGGTGAATGTGTTGCTGTTTGCGGGTGCGGGATCGTTTGCGTTTTGGCTTCGCAGCGGTGAGCGACTCGCTCCGGCGCGGGAAGGTTACTGGGATCTTCTCGTTCAAACGTTCGGCGGCGTGGGTCGGGCTGAGGTGTCGCTGGGTTCGCTGTTGATTGGACCCATCAGCGTGCAAGACGTTCCCGTTTTGATTCCCATCGTCGGCCTGCTGATGGCCGCGTTGATCTCAATTCCGATCCTCGTTGCGATTCTTTATCGTTTTTGGTCGAGCCTGCCGTTCATCGCCGTGGTCGGATTCCTGGCGGTGATGCCCTGGCTGGCGATCACACTGTTGGGCTCGTGCATCCTGGCGTCGGTCAAACCGTTTCGCACGCGGTTTCGTTTCATGTCGGCGCTGATCGGTTTGGTTCCGGCGATTGTCTACCTGGTTCTCGCGTGGGGGGGCACGCACGAGATCGTGGTCGGCAAGATCGATCCGGTGGACGGAATCAAGTTCGTCGCGCCGTGGGTTCTGGCGATCGTCGCGTCAGCGGGGGTCTTCGCGATCGTTCTTGCGATTGCGGATCTTGTGGACTATCGCCCCGGGGCGGTCACGCCGCTATTGGCCGTGATGTTCGGGCTTCCCGTTGCCCTGTTTGAACAGCACGTCGGGCGCGACGCACTCTACTACCGGCTACTCGAGAAACGTGACCAAGCCCACTTCGCCGACGTCGACGCGTCGGTCGATTGGACGCGTGCGGCGCAAAAGGCGTGGGAGCAGCATCCACTCCCCAAGCCGAGCTGGGAGGCGACCAAGGAAATCGCTGCGGAGAAGTGGTTGTTCGAACTCGCCGCGGATCTCGGGCCGTACCAATCGGAGCTCACCAAGCACCAGGTTGAACTGTCCGATCGCTGCGACTGGTTCCACAAGAATTTCCCCGACAGCCCGTTTGCACCCAACGCCCTGTTCATCAAAGCTCGGGCTTGGGATCAGCGCGTCGACCTGCGAGAGTTTCGCCGTACGAAATGGATTCGGTTTTACGACGACTTCCCCAACGCGGCGTCGCGCGATACATGGCGGATACTTCTTGAGAACCGACCTCAAACGGCTTTGGGGGCGGTGGCGGGGCTGAAGCTCGCCCGGCTCGACGCGCGCGAGGGCGATGTGGATCGAGCGATTTCAAAACTCGAAGCGCTGATCGCCCGATTCGACACGCCGCCGGCGACGATCGCTTCTTCTGACGAGCCGAACAGCCCGGGATCGCCCAAAAGCGTACTCGACAGGGAGACACCGGAGGCAAGCTTGAGAATTCCGCTCCGCCGCGTCGTGCTCGAGGCGCACCGCCTTCACGACTTACTCGTCAGCAACCGTGATCCGCTCTACGGCTATGATCCGATCAGTGGATCGCGCAGCGCAACGGCGGCGCAACGCTATGGCCTGCTCGATCGTGATCCGCGGCATGACCGATACGTCGATCATCTTCGCAGTATCAAAAGGCAGTATCCCAAGTGTCAGATCGAGGATAACATCGACCTTGAGCTTGCGATCGCTGCGCCGTCTGAAGCAGCGAAAATTCACGGGCTCGAAGCACTGTTGGAGCGGTTTCACGACCGCGACGCCGCGCCGGAGGCGCTTCTGAGATTGGGCATAGCGTACCGTGCGGCCGGACGGGCTCGCAAGGGCGATGAAGCTTTCGCGCAACTGATCCGGCGGTTCCCGGAGTCCATCTGGGCGCGCCAGGCGAACGACCACGTGGGTCCGATGAGGCGGGTCACTGTGACGCGGGCAGGGTTATGAACGGATCGACAGCCGAAAAGACCGTTGTCGTCGGGGTTACCGGTGCGAGCGGCGCCGTCTATGCGCGGCGTTTGGTCCAATGTCTCTGCGAATCCGGCGTGCGCGTTCATCTTATCGTAACACCGAACGGCAAGCGCCTCTTCGTCGACGAACTCGGCATGACAGAGGTGTCCGCCGCCACGATCCTGGGCCGCGACTGCGACCATCTGACGCTCCACGCGTATCGCAACGTCGGTGATACACTCGGCAGCGGAAGCTACGCGACCGACGGGATGATCATCTGCCCGTGCAGCAGCAACACGCTCGCGTCGCTGGCAGCGGGACTCGCAGGCAATCTTCTCGATCGGGCCGCCGCGGTTACGCTCAAGGAGGGTCGCAAGCTCGTAGTCGTTATACGCGAAATGCCTATGAGTCGAATTGATCTTCTCAACAGCCTGCGCCTAAGCGAAGCCGGTGCGACGATCTGTCCGGCCGCTCCGGGCTTCTACATGATGCCCACAACCATCGACGAACTCGTGGACTTCGTCGTCGGCAAAGTGCTCGACCTCGTCGGCGTGCCACACACCCTCAACACACGATGGGCGGATCAGCTCAAAGCCGATGGACCGCAGCACCAGAAAGTATAGCTCGCGATCGAATGCGTCTCCTTCCAACGATGAACCAGTGCCGTTTCTAGAAAGGTTGTACCACATTCCCGCTTGTCCGCTCCTTCACGGTCGCGGCTCGGAACCCTGGAACCGTCCGCAACACGGCTCGGAACGCTGGAACCGTCCGCAACACAGTGCAGTAGAAACTCATAGAACCTTTTTGGAAACGGCACTAGCGCCATGACGTCAGCGATCGCAACGCTTCGGATCTGGGCGGAGATGGTCAAGCTCTCTCACTCGATCTTCGCGCTGCCCTTCGCGCTGATCGCCACGTTCCTCGCGGCACGCAACGTCGAGGGCCAAGGTCAACCCGCGCCGGGACAGCTTGGTTTGATTGTCCTGTGTATGGTCGCCGCACGAAGTGTCGCAATGACGTTCAACCGAATCGTTGACGCCGAGATCGACGCGCGGAATCCGCGAACCGCGGGCCGCGCGCTCGCGGTGGGAAACCTATCACGGGCGGCTGCGTACGGCATGCTGATCCTTGCAGCGGCGACGTT
>JADFRO010000182.1 GCA_022561255.1 Planctomycetota bacterium
TGTCCACATGGGAGATAAACCGGCCGTCGGAGGAAACCGAACCTGGGATGCCGACCTCAGCCACCTTGTGGGGCTTGAAACGGTCTTGGGCTATGGCGGTTGAAGTCGCCAGGGCGATGACCACCGCGGAAAGCGTCGCGATCTTAGAGTGAAGCATCGTGCACGTCCTTGGTTAGGGCTTCAGATGCTCCTGGAAGTAGTGGCTGATCGCTCGCTCGCACGGCTCGAAGCGGACGAGATACTCCCTCCATGCGCGGCAATCCGTCTCCAGGGCACGGTACGTCCGGACGCTTCGCCCCGCAAGAAAATGGGCTCGCGAGTCCGCGCTACCGGCCCCGTCTTGACAACGCCATGCAGCGGAGGACGCCGCTTCAATCCACGACGTAACTCTCTTTTCCACTCCATTCACGCCTCAGGAACGCTTCTTGTTGAAAAACGGTTGAACCTCCGGGCCGGCGGTGCGACTGTACCTAACAGAACGCGATGACAAGGACGCCCGAGGACATTCAGGATGAGTTGCTGGTGCTGCAATGTCAGCAGGGCGACCGCGAGGCGTTGCGATCGCTGATCACGCGGTGGCAGCCGCGTCTGTGCAGGCTTGCCTGGCGACTAACGGGCGAACGTGAGACGGCCCGCGACGTCGTGCAGGATGCCTGGATGGCGATCATGCGCGGCCTCGGTCGACTCGATGATCCGGCGCGGTTTCGCCCGTGGGCCTACCGCATCGTCAGCAACAAGTGCGCCGACTGGACCCGGCGACGTGTCGTACAACGAAGTATTACACAAAACCTGCAACGGGAAGTCGCATCAACGCAAGCGAATGGGCCCGACGAAACGGACTCAGCAAACGAACTGGCGCGGTTGCGCGACGCTCTGGCCAAGCTGCCGGAGCAACAACGGGCGGCGCTGTCGCTTTACTATCTCGAGGGGATGAGCGTGTCGGACGTCGCCCGCGTATTGTGCGTAGCGAGGGGCACGGTCAAGTCGCAACTGTACAACGCAAGGGGCCGTCTCAAAAAGGCCTTGGAAAGGACAGAGACATGAACGAATTGGACAAGAAAATCCGAGAGGCTTTGCGGGCGGAGGACGCCGACCTGGCCGACGACTTCGACAGCGAACCGTCCATCTTTGAAATGCTGTTCGAGACCTTTCGTGGTAAACACCGCTGGCTGGTCTTCCTGTCGATCTTCTGGACCTTTGTCTTTATGGCGCTCGCGGTGCTATCCGTGATCCAGTTCTTCCGGGCCGAGGAAACACGCGATCTGGTGATGTGGGCGGCGGCGTCCGCTCTCTTTTTGTCGGGCGTATCCATGATGAAGGTCTGGTTCTGGATGGAGCTCAACAAGAACGCGGTCACGCGAGAGATCAAACGTCTTGAGCTACAGATCGCGCGCCTGGCCGGTCGCCTGAAGGAGTAGTGTCGCTCCTGTAGAGGTTGCTAGATATCTCTTCTCCCCTCCTCACTAACGGGGAACGAAACCAGGAGAACCTTAGGTGGATGAAAACGAAACCCGGCTGCCGTTTGCGACGAAGTCGTCCGAAACTTGCGGCGGCTCGTAAGCTGATTCCAATGGTGTAGTACTGAAAGGATATGAAAGATGAACGGTAAGAGCAGACACACACGCGGAATGTTGCGGATGACTTGCGCAGGATGTCTCGTCCTCGCACTCTTCTCCGGCGTGCTCATCGCCGCCGGCGAGCCCGACCTGATGTCGGAGACAGCCAAGGCAGCGGCAAGAGCGAAAGGCGCGAAGGTCAAGGTGAACGCGACGGTGCGCACTCCCGACATTATCGCAGTCCGAATCCGTCACGACATGTGCCCGTTCTGCAAGGGATTCGATTCCAAGTTTCCCAAGCTGATCCGCGACGCCGGGAAGGATGCCGTTCTGTTCGTCACGCTCGACATGACAACCGAAGCGACGCAGGAGCAGGCTGCCCTCCTGCTCGCGGCGCTGAGCCTTGAGCACCTTTGGACTGGTGACCTGTCCCAAATGGGGAGCATCCTCTTCGTCGACGGCACAAGCAAACAGGTTGTTTCGACCGCTTACCAGGTCGACGCGAAGACTGTCGAGTTGGCGTTGCGTGCCGCGATCGCGTCGGCGCGCGGCAAGGGCTAACCCGCCGTCGGTCCGAGGTGTAGACCGGCGTGGGACGAGAATGTCGCGTATGCCGGGTGGTTCAGCTCGAGGTTCCGTGGCTTCGGCCTCAACCGTGCCGGCGACCAACAAAGCGGCCCATCCGGAGCCGGCTGGATGGCGGACAAGCGAAACAACATTAACCTTTGTGTTACCAATAGGTTGACACGCTACACCTGTAGCGGCGTAGGAAGAAAATGCCTGTGACGGATCGCTACGGCGGTTTTTGGTGTCAGGTTCACGGGAGAAACATGTTGGCGCGCGCCGAAAACAAGGTACACTGCTGCCAATGGTGGAGCGGGTACCCTTTGCGGACGGCGCGGTTCGCGGTTCCCGAGCGCCCTTTCAATTAGAACGGTAATGGAGTCGATGCAAATGAAACAGCTACTTGTTGCGGTTTGCGTTGTGACGATCAGCGTTAGTGCGTTCGCACAGGACGCGGGGTCCGGTAGAGTCGACCGTATCGCCCCGCTCTGGTCGACGCAAGATGCCACACCCATCCCGACGGGTCAGATCGACCTGCGGGTCGCGTTCCAATGGGTCACTGCCGGAGCGCCCGCTAACGGCGGTGACTCCGACGATGACTTCGCCCTAACACCGACGATCGTTTGGGGTACGTGCGATAATGTTGAGCTATCCATCGGCACGACCGCTTGGTTGGGCGACGGCGGAGATATGGGTGCGTTGGAGGACGGCAACTTCGACACCAACGTCGGCCTCCTGTGGCGCCTTTCGGATCAGGACGGCGACATGCCGGCGCTGGCGGTCTCCGGTGCGATGCGCCTACCGACAGGTGACGGCTCAAGCGGTGTCGACGGTGAGCTTCGCCTTATTCTAACCAACGACTACGACAGCGGGATTCGCTCGCACGTCAACGTGTTCGGAGTGTCGATCAACGGCAACAATGATGAAACGTCGCGGTACGGCAATCACGTCCATCTTTCGGACGTATTCGGCGGTGGCGATCATGACACCCGTCACTTCCAGTGGGGTGTTACCCTTGGCATGGATGGGCCGCTGTGTGACGACGGTGCGGTACGCTGGGTCGCTGACTACGTTCACCGTAGCAGCCGCCGCGAGGGCCGCAGCAACATGAACCTGCTCGAGCTCGGTGTCGAATGGGACATGCCCGACGCGGGGAACCTGGGTATCGCTACGCTGATCGGTCTCGATCGCACGGGCGACACACCCAACTTCGGCGTTGGCATCACCTACTCACATACGCTGGCCAACTAGGAGGCGTACGGGCGGCGATAAAATCGTCCGAACGCTCCGTTTCAGCGTGGCATTGTCTTTTCGGCCGACCCGGCGACCAAGATCGCCGGGTCGGCCTTTCTCTTGACTCGTATGCGGCTTGGATCCCTCCTGGGACGCGGTTCGGGCCAATCCGGAATCGAGCAACCCGCCGTGCTCCGGACTCCCCCTCCGAAGGACGCACGACCACGATACCCTAACATTTTTCTAACATTCCTCTTGGCGCCGGGCTCGGCGTCGGGTAGAGTCCGAGCGAATGAGGTTGCGGGCGCGTAGAGGATGGCGGCACGACCGGATGTCGCCGTCGATTTCATCGAACTGGGCAAGGAAGACAGCATGTCGCTTCTGGTGACCGGCAGCATCGGCATTGACACGGTTTCATCGCCGCATGGCCGGGCGGAAAACGTCCTCGGCGGGTCAGCGGTCTACTTCTCCTTCGCGGCCTCCCAATACGTTCCAGTACGCCTTGTGGGCGTCGTCGGCGACGACTTTCCGGCCAAGTTCAAGGAGGTTCTTCAGTCCCGCCGCATCGATCTTGAAGGACTGGAGCAGCGCCAGGGAAGTCGCACCTTTCGATGGATGGGTCGCTTTGAAGGGGATATGAGCGAGGCTGAGACCGTTGAGGTGGAACTCAACGTACTGGCCGAGCGTGGCCCTAAGATCCCCGCGGCTTTCGAGGACAGCGAGACCGTCTTCCTCGCCAATACGCATCCCACGCTTCAACGCGAACTGCTCGCTCAGATCCGCTCGCCCAAGCTCGTCGTCTGCGACACCATGAACCTATGGATCGAGACGGAGCGGGACTCGCTCGTCGAGACGCTAGGTCAGGTAACGGGCGTGATCATCAACGACGCGGAGTCCCGGCAGCTCACCGGGCGAACGAATCTCATCGACGCGGGCGAAGCGATCTTGGCCATGGGTCCGAAGTTTGTCATCATCAAGAAGGGCGAGCATGGAGCCCTTCTCATCACCGCCGAGGGCCCTTTTGCGATTCCGGCGTGGCCCACGAAGCTCGTGCGAGATCCTACCGGCGCCGGCGATAGCTTCGCGGGCGGAACACTAGGCTACCTGAGCGAGCGCGGCGGTGTAACCCCGGAAACGCTTCGCAGCGCCTTAATCCGCGGGACTATCGCCGCTTCGTTTGCGATTGAGGATTTCTCGCTTCGGCGTGTCCAGGACTTGCAGCGACAAGAGATCGACGCGCGCGTTTCGCAATTCATCGAGATGCTGCGTGTGGAATAGATCGGTGATAACGTAAGGCTGTGCGGTTATTTGTAGCCATCGAACTCGCGGACGAAGTACGTAAGCGTCTCCGGCACGTTCAGGACACACTGAAGCGTCCGAGAGACAGGATCAAATGGGTTCGCCCGGAACTGATGCACGTGACACTCAAATTCCTCGGTGAAGTAACTGACGCGGATGCTGTCGGCGACGCCGTGGAAGCTGCCGCGAGTCGTACGGAAAGATTCGCCCTGGCGATCAACGGATGCGGCTGCTTCCCGGTGAAGGGGCCGGTTCGCGCGATGTGGGCCGGTGTGACTGAACCGACGGGGACGCTCGCTCGATGCGTCGAGGAAATCGAAGCAGAGTTGGAGACCATCGGCTTTCCACGCGAACACCGACCGTTTTCGCCCCACATTACTCTCGCCCGCGTTCGAGAGGATCGTAGCGAAGGAAAACTGCGAACGGCTGTCGACACGGCGAAGTTGGGCCCGCTCGATCAGCCCGTCGCCGGCGTAGCCGTAATGTCTTCCGTTCTGGGTAGCGATGGACCTGCCTACAGTGTGGTTCGTCGGGTGTCGCTCGGCGAACGCAACCCCAATCCAGCGAAGAGGTGCTAAATGAAAATCATCCCGAAAGAAGACGTGTCAGCCAAGCGCGATGAAGCGCTCGGGCGGGCGTTACAGCAGATCGAAAAAGCCTACGGCAAGGGCGCGATCATGCACCTGAACCAGATGGATTCCCAATTTGAAGGCATTTCCACCGGTGCGCTATCGCTGGACCTCGCGCTGGGCGGAAACGGTTTGCCTCGGGGACGCATCGTCGAGTTGTTCGGCCCTGAGTCATCCGGAAAGACGACCCTCGCCCTGAGCGTCGCCGCATGCGCCCAGAGAATGGGCGGTATCGCCGCAATCGTAGATGTGGAGCATGCGTTAAACCCGACTTGGGTGAAGAAATGCGGCATCGATCTTGAGAAACTATTGGTCAGCCAACCTGAGGCGGGTGAAGAAGCACTTGAGATCATCGAGATGCTCGTCCGTAGCGGCTCCGTCGATGTCGTCATCCTCGACTCCGTCGCCGCACTGATCCCACGCGCCGAAATGGAGGGCGAAATGGGTGACCCGCACGTCGCTCTCCAGGCGCGTCTGATGAGCCAAGCCTTGCGCAAGCTGACCGGTGCCATCGGCAGAACGCGGACCATCGTCATCTTCATCAATCAGATCCGCATGAAGATCGGCGTCATGTTTGGCAATCCCGAGACGACACCCGGCGGGCGAGCGCTGAAGTTCTATGCCTCCATCCGTCTGGACATCCGGCGCATCTCGTCCATCAAGGAAGGCGAGATCGCCACGGGCAACCACGTTCGCGTCAAGGTCGTGAAGAACAAGGTGGCCGCCCCATTCCGGCAGGCTGAGTTCGACATCATGTTCGACAGCGGAATCAGTCGAGAGGGTGATTTACTCGATCTGGCGATCGTCGACGAAATCGTCGACAAGAGCGGCGCGTGGTTTAGCTACAAGAAAGTTCGTCTCGGGCAGGGGCGCGAGAACGTCAAGCAATTCCTACGCGACAACCCCGACCTGTTCGAGGAGATTACGGAAGCGGTCATGGCCAAACGCCTTCCCAAAGAGTCTCAACAGGAAGAGTCCAGCCGAGCGGATGACAAAGGAAGCGAGGCGAAGAAGCTCGCCAATCCGGTAGCGAAACGGAAACGTGCCTAGCGGCGTACCCCCAACTCCGTCACGCAACAATCGACGGGGCTTCCGCGCCGCTCCTGCGGAGAGCGAAGCTCCAGTGACGGCACGGACGATCGTGAATCACGGGGGAGGGCCGGGTCCGCTCCCTCACGGTCGC
>JADFRO010000183.1 GCA_022561255.1 Planctomycetota bacterium
TGTCATTCACTCCCTGCGGTCGCGGTTCTGTTTGATAGCTCCCATTTGAAACGCGTTTGACTGTGCGCTTAAGCGGTTGACATTCGTCGCTCTCAATAGACCCCCCCTTAGTAAGGGGGGAGGTAACTTTCTTCAGCGATTCACTTGATCGTTGGATGCGCTAGTCGTGGGCGTCTGTATCGCTGTGGCTGGCTCGCTGCAGACGGGCGCCGGGAACGACGATTTCGGCGACGCGTGTAATTTCGGTGTTGTCTTGGCCCAAGACCGTGACGGAAACTCGGTATCGCCCGGACTTGGTGTAGAGGTGTACGGGCTCAGCGACTACGGATTCGTCGCCGTCGCCGAAATTCCAGCGGAAGGTGGTTGGTGCGAAGGAGCTCTTGAGCTTGAAGTGGGTTTCGAGCGGTGTTAGGCCTCCGCTGGTGAAGGCTCGAATGTGGAGCCAGGGTACGTCCCTGATGACGCGTTGAAAGAACAGGACGGAGTCCACGGCGTCGGTTTTGGCGGCTGTCCCGATCGTGTTTTCGTCCACCTTGGCACCGATGGATCGCAACCACTTCACGCACGAGCGCGCGTGGCCCCCGTGAATGGCGTCGGACACGTTGTAATGGACCTGGACCGGCTGATAGCGGTCGATGCCGGACCAAGTTCCGCTGAGCGTATCATCGTCGAGTCGCGGACGCGTTAGGGCAATCGCTCGAAACTGCTGCGGATTTCGAAGTCCGGTGTGGAGTGCGGTTTGTGCGCCGCGATCCCAACCGTAGATGAGAACACGGTCGTCGGAGATGTTGTGGCTGGCTCGCACGTGCCTGATGGTGGCGAGAACGCGGCGTTCGTTTTCCTCAAGGGCGGCGAGGCGTGCGCCTTCTTTTTGCCGCCAGGATCGCTTGGCCCGCGTAAGCTGGGGGGCGACGGCGACGAATCCGTATGTTTCGGCGAGCTGGGTCCATTCGTGGAGCTGCTTGTTGGGTGAATCGGGGAAGGTGGAGTGGCAGATCACCATGAGCGGCCAACCTTGCCGGCGATCGTAGTTCGAGGGGCGGTATAACTGGTAGTCCCCACCGAACTCGGGCTCGATGAATGGGTGGATCGGCTCGGGCACGTTGGGGTCGATCAGCCCGGAGCATCCGCCCAGCATGCACGTAGCGATGCATAGGTGAATTGCTCGGCGCCGTGGCAATCGGTGGGGTTCGGTTTGGATGTGCATGGTGCGTAACGATCCGTGGTCAGGCGGAACGGATTTCATAACCGCAGTCGGTTATGTGTTTCTCGAACGCGTTTCGGAACGCGTCGGCGTCATCATCGACGAGTGTTCGCTGGGCACTGCCCAGAATCGTCCTGAAGGTCAGGCTTCGCCGGTCGCCGTCGATGGCTTTGCCCTCGTAGCTGGTCACGAAGCGGATTTGCTGTAAGAGGTCATGGTTAAACTCGCCCAATCGGGTGACCACCTTGTCGAAGCGCGCCGAACGCGGCACGAGGATGGAAAAGTCCATCTCCACCAGCGGATGAGCCGGGATCGTTCCGAGCGCTTCGGTCACCGGCGTTAGAGCGGCGAGGTTGCTAAGCCACAACTCCGCCCAACAGATGCCCCAGGCGGTTAGGTGCTCATCCATTTTTCGGCGCACGGGCAGATCGACCACGCTGATCCGCCCGGCTGAGGTTTGATCGATGAAGACGTCGGCGGTTCGCTGAGGATGTTGCCACGGGTGTGCTGGATGGGCGCCGGTTTCGACGAAGCGCGTGGGACGCCCAAACTGACACCACGCCCACTCGGAGATCGCACCGCGCAATCGAGCGCCGAGTTCGTCTTCGGTTCGCTTGCCGCGCTGGGCGAGTAGAAGGGCTACGTGGCGATATTCGTGATCCGCTTCGCCTTTGCTTTCGGGTGTAAAGACGCTGCCCAGTTCGATCATCGCCAACGCGGGGAATTGAAAACGGTTGCGAACGACGGCGGAGAGCACGCCGGGCATTAGCGTGCGCCTAAGTTGGTGCAGCCCCTCGGCGGACGGGTTCACCAACTCGATGCAACGCTCCGCGCCGGCGCCGAGTTGCTTCAGCCAGCGCGCGTCGTGCCACAGGTAACCGTGAATCTCGTTGAAGACGTGCGCCGTTGTGAAGTAGGCGAGCGTTTTTTGTTCGAGCTCGTGAAGTTCATTACATGGTAGCTGTCGCACCGAGACGCGCGGCATTTCGGCTGCGATCGTGTCGTAACCCATGCAGCGGGCGAGCTCCTCGATGACGTCGGCCTCGATCGATACGTCGCCGGTGGCGCGGAACGAGGGGACGCCGACGCTCCACAAGTTCTCGTTGTCTTGGACGGTGAAGCCCAGCGGGCCCAGCAGTTCCCGGGCTTTCTCGCAGGACACGGATCGACCAACGGTCCTCGTAACGTGCTCGGGATTGACGTCGACGGTTGTTGGTTTTCGCGGATCGGGGTAGCTGTCGGACAAACGGCCTGTTATTTTCAAGTCGGGATAGATCGCCCGAGCGAGTTCGATGAATCGCTGTAGAGCCAGGACGGTGTGGGCGGGGTCGAGAGATTTCTCGAACCGCGCGCTGGCGTCGGATCGCAGGGCGAGTCTGTGAGCCGTGCGGCGTATGGTTGTCGGCTCGAAGTTCGCGGACTCGAGCAGCAGTGACGAGGTGCGCTCGGCAACTTCCGTTTCCAGCCCGCCCATAACGCCGGCGAGCGCGACGCTTCGCCCGCTGGACTGGATCATCAGGTCGCCTGAGGTCAGTGTGCGCTCGACGCCGTCGAGCGTGCGGAAGCTTTCACCTTTTTTCGCCCAATCGACTTCGATGCGCTCGACCTTTGCGGCGTCGAAGGCGTGCATGGGTTGTCCGAGGTCCGCCATGACGTAGTTGGTCAGATCGACGAGGCCGCTGATGGGTCGCAGACCGACGTGACCGAGTCGCAATTGCATCCAGAGCGGCGCGGGCTTTGTCGGTACGCCTGCAACGGCAAGAGCGGTGTATCGAGGGCAAGCGGCGGCGTCGGCGATCGTGATGGGAATATCGGGTAACGCTTTGTCGCGTAGTTTTTCGATCGCGGCTACCGGGTAGGGTTTGAGCGGGGCGCCGACGATTGCGGCGATCTCGCGGGCGATGCCGTAGTGGCCCCAAAGGTCGGGGCGGTGGGTGATCGATTTATTGTCGACCTCGATGACCCAATCGTCGAAGAGCTCAGCGGGTAGCGGCTCACCGGGTTTGAATTCGTCACTCAGAAAGATCGCTTCTTGGATGGCGGCTGCGATGCCGATCGCTTCGCCCGGAAGGATCATGCCGACACTCTCCGTACCGGCGACCTGAGCGGTGGTGATTTTCCCCAGGCTGGCGAGGGATGATCCAACCGGGGCGTAGACGACGCTCGCACCGACGGGCAACGAGGGGGCAGCCGATACGGTTTGGATGGTACGTTTTCCACCGACGTTGAGCGTGACGACGCGGCGGTTGGGTGGGTCGGTGAGCGCATCGACTTTGTCGATACGCGCGGCTATGAGGCCACGGGCGCTTACTTCGATGTGCACTACGCCGTCGACTTCGGCGGTGATGCGGGTGAAGCGCTCCGCCAGCGCCTTCGGGTCGAGATCACCCGGAAGATCAACGAAGTCACGAATCCAATTAAGTGAGATGAGCATGAGCGATCGAGTCTTTGGGGTTCATCCTTGACGACACGTGGCAGCACACAGTTACGCCGGCGTTTTCCGTCGCGACCAAACGATCGGTCCGCCGATTCGGGTGGGGGACGTGATCGGCCGCAGGTCTCCACTGTTTAGAACACGAATGTCTTTAATTCCGTACTTCATCATGGCGAGTCGGGTTAGACCCAGACCGAAGGCGAAGCCGGTGTACTTGTCCGTGTCGATGTTACCCGCCTCCAGGACTTTCGGATGCACCATGCCCGCTGGGAGAATCTCGATCCAGCCGGAGTGTTTGCACGTCGGACAGCCGGAGCCCTCGCAGATGGCGCAGTTCATGTCGATCTCAATACCGGGCTCGACGAAAGGAAAATAGCCCGGCCTTACGCGGAGCTCGACGTCGCGGTTCATCACCTCGGTGAGGAGCGTCTTGGCTAGAGCGATCAGGTTGCCCAGGGAGATGTCCCGATCGATGAGCAGTCCCTCGACTTGATGGAACGTGTTTTCATGGGAGGCGTCGAGGGTTTCGTATCGAAAACATCGGCCGGGAACGATGACGCGGAGCGGCGCTCCGAACTTGAGCATGGAACGATGCTGAACGGGAGATGTGTGCGTTCGCAGTACCTTACCGTTGTCGAGCCAGAACGTGTCGTGCATGTCCCGCGCCGGGTGAGAGGCGGGGATGTTGAGGGCTTCGAAGTTGTTGTGCTCGGTCTCCATTTCCGGGCCCGCTTCGACGGTAAAGCCGAGGCGCTCGAAAAGGCGCTCGACCTCCCACTGAACGGCTGTGACGGGGTGGACCGAGCCGAGCGGTCTGGGTTGACCGGGCAGTGTCGGGTCGAAATCGCCCGCCAAGGCGTTAGCGGCCGTGACCTGGTCGGATTGGATTTGAGTGAGTCGCTCGTCGAGCGATGCCTTGATGAGCGTCTTGGCCCGGTTGACGCTCTTTCCGACCTGCCCTCTTTGATCGGGCGGATAGTCCTTGACACCGGTGATGAGTGAGCCGAGCGACCCCTTTTTGCCCAGGACGCTCGTTTCGAGGGATCGAACGGCGTCGACGTTGTTGATGTCGGTAAGCGCAGCGGCGACCTCAGCCTGGATTTCGGTGATGCGCTGATTGAGCTGATCGAGGTTCATCTCAGCTACCCTGTGAAAGCCCTCAGAACGAACAGAACACCCACCTCGCGCGCTGTCGACAAGTTAAGTTGCCCACGCCAACCGTGCAAGAGCCCTCGCAGGGCGGATCCCGGACAGAACGGTATCATCGCAAGCCGACCGAGCTTGGGGCGCCCGCGTCTCTCATTTTGAGACGATCGCCGAGATCGGCAGGGGAAACGAATTCGTATTCGCGTCCGACCTTCGTAGATTCGAGGAACTTGCGTTCGACGAGGTTCAGCAAATCGACACGCGCAGTTTGGTACACGACGCCGTGGCTCTTGCGATGCGACTCGATCGAATAGCAGTGGTGCGGATGTCGCAGAGCGTGGCTGATGATCGCTTGCTGACGGTGGTTCAATGACGCGATCGCCACCGATCTTCGCTCAAGGTCTCGGATCTCCTTGGTCTTGTGCTCCACGTACTTGTAGACGGTGTCCATTGCACGTCGGATGGTTTCAAGTTGATGGATCAGAAAATAGGTGAGGTCGTTTTCGTCCGTCTCGGTATACAGGAACGCCCGCTCATACTTGCTTGGTGCTTTTCGGATGATCTCGGATATCGAGATGAACTCGCAAAACCAATATCCGTAGTGCAGCATCGACCAGTAAAAGAGTGCACGGGCGGTCCTTCCGTTGCCGTCAACGAAAGGATGATCGTAGCCGAGCCAGAAATGGAGCACGATCGATCGAACAACCGGATGAACGAACGGTTCGGGCGACTTTGCGTTCGCAAACTCGCTCATTGCTTCGAGTCTGGCGGGTAGCTCGCCGGCGGGCGGAGGGCGATGAAAGACGTTTCCGTAGTCGTCTTCAACCGCAATGGATCTTTCCCTGCTTCTTAAGCGCCCGGCGTCAGCCGGATCGTCAAGCGTGTCGGTTGTGACTATGCGATGCAGATGGCAAACAAGCTCGGGCGACAACGGCTGCTCGCGAATTTTTCCGATTTCCTGCATCGTGAGAAAATTGTTGAGGATCATCTGTTCGTGCAGGTTACGCGGGGGCCGGCCGACGCGAAGCATTTCCTTTGCCACAAGGCGGGTCGTCGCGGCGCCCTCCAATTGGCTTGAAGTAATCGCTTCCTCGATGAGGGACCGTAGCAGATAGCGATTCTTGAAGTCGGGGTTGGTCAACGGGTCCGGCGCTCCGATCGACCCCCCGCCGCGCAAGTCAATGTCGTGGAGGTACTCTGGGATCGGATCGTGGAGTGTGAAGGAAAACGGGCGTTGTTCTTTGTCGCAAAGAGGGATCGCGCGGAACGAGGGGAAGCGTCGCATCTTGAGCCCCAACCACCACTCGCGATGAGTAAGTCCGTTCGGCGGAGCGAGATGACGGAGCTTGTCCCAGTGCAAGTATTTTTTCGGCTCGGGGGCGAGCCGTTCAATCTCAAGCAGAAACTCGGCACCTTTGTCCCGTGCTACGTCGTTCAATAGCTCGGCGGTTTTCGGCGGTGTTCGTGGGATTCTCATCTTTTTCTGCTGAGCATGTGCCCAGAATGCGACAATATACTAATTGTTGCAATTTTAGTATAACACAAACACACCCAAATATACAAAGAATTCTAGAAAATTAGTATTAAATTAGTATAATGGCGGCGACACATTTGAGCGCAATATGTG
>JADFRO010000184.1 GCA_022561255.1 Planctomycetota bacterium
ACGCGGAAGCCAAGTGCGTAACGATTGATGTGGACGATGCGTTGGGCAAGTATCAGCTTCGCTGCGATTTCGGCCAGATCGAGCGGGCCCTGCTGAACGTCATTCTCAATGCGATAGAGGCTGTGGACCAAAACGGTCACGTGTGGATTCGCGCGGGGCGATCTGACGGATCGCCGGAAGGACTCGAAACCGGGGGCGATTCGGTTTCGATCGTTGTTGAAGACGACGGTCCGGGATTTGCCCCGGGTGCTCTGCCGCGTGTGTTCAACCCCTTTTTTACAACCAAAGAGAGCGGCACGGGTCTGGGTCTGGCGATTGTGCATGGGATCATCGAAGCGCATGGCGGGAGCGTTACGGCCGGGTCGCGCGTCGGCGGTGGTGCGTCGGTCATGCTATCGCTCCCCGGTGCCAAACAACAATTGGAATCACGGCGCTGTTCCGATCGGGCAAGTTAATGGGTGTTGCGGCGACGGCGTGGTTTCTGGTCGCCGCCTTGGTGGGATCTGACTCGAGTCGCTCGTAGGCGAGGAATGAATAATGGCTCACATTGCTGTCGTCGATGACAAGGAGATCCTTCGCGATTCGCTGGAGGCGGCACTCTCGCGCGAGGACCACACCGTAGTGACGTTTGCAGATCCGGTCGATGCGCTGGAGCAGATCAAGCAACAGCGATTCGACGTGGTTGTTTCGGATTTGAAAATGCCGCGGATGGATGGGTTGACCTTGATCCGCGAGACGCGCTCCGCCGGGTGTGATACGCCGATCATCATGATGACCGCGTACGCGACGGTTTCGACGGCGGTGGAGGCGATGAAGCTTGGCGCGTTCGATTACATTCAAAAGCCGTTCGAGATAGAGACGGTGACCGTGCTCATTGAACGCGCTCTGGAGCACGCTCGACTTCGCCGGGAGAACGAGGCGCTTCGAACGTCGGTCAAAGACCTTCGGGCGCAGCGCAAGCTCGTCGGTGCGGGGGCGGTGATGGCGGGATTGCGGGAGCAGCTTGACCGTGTCGCCGCCAGCCACGCGACGGTGCTGATCACGGGTGAGTCGGGGACGGGTAAGGAATTGGTAGCCTCCTACGTGCACGAATACTCACCGCGAGCCGATCGCCCGATGCTCTGTCTGAATTGTGCTGCCTTGTCGGCGACGTTGCTCGAAAGTGAGTTGTTTGGACATGAGCGCGGGGCATTTACGGGGGCCGATCGAACGCGCAAGGGGCGATTCGAACTCGCCGACGGCGGAACGCTTCTGCTTGATGAAATCTCAGAGCTTGCCCCTCCGTTACAGGCGAAGCTTCTGCGCGTGTTGCAGGAGGGGGAATTCGAGCGTGTCGGCAGCAGCACGACGCGGCGAGCTGACGTTCGCATTATCGCCACGACGAACCGCAACCTCGAGCTGTGGGTGTCGCGTAAGCGTTTTCGCGAGGATTTGTACTACCGGCTCAATGTTTTACCTATTGCCGTGCCGCCCCTACGCGAACGTGTCGAGGATATTCCAGAGCTCGTCGAATATTTTATGAAAAGCGCGCGGACGGCGGATGGCGCAGCGGATGTGCGTGTGTCGCGTGAGGCGATGCGGCTTTTGACGGGCTACGCCTGGCCGGGCAACGTTCGGGAACTGGAAAACGTTTGCTGTCGCGCGACGACGCTTTGCAGAACGGAAAAGATCGAAGCGGAGTTGATCGAGCCTTGGCTTCGCCCCAGAGCGGTCAAGCTGGAAGGGTTAACTTCGCTTCGAGACGGACGCATGCTCGAAGACATGGAGCGTCAGCTTATCGAGCGTACGCTGCAACGGTTCGAGGGGCACCGTGCCAAGACGGCCAAGGCGCTGGGCATGGGTGTGCGAACGCTGGGAATGAAACTCAAACAGTGGCGAGAGGAGGCTGCGGCTGCCTCAAGGAGCGAGTCGCTTCCGATGGCGCTCCCCGCCGGCGTGTAGAACGAGCCGTTCGTGTGGTTGTCGGCTGCGCAGAACTTGCCGATGCGCAGAAAATGCGGACCGCTTTGGAGCCCCAGGTGCCGCTCCCAGGTTCGAGAAGGCACCTGCCGGGGCATGGCACGAAGGATGTAGACGTATGCTCGCCCGGCGGGTGTGTGCGCGGACTCCGCGCGGGAGTGCGGCTTGGGCGGCTGGACGGTAGATGGGAGATTGCGGTGTTTCTTTCGACGGTAACGGATCGCGGAGCGACGCCTGCTCTGCTGAAAACGATGAGCTTTACCGAGTCGCGGCTACGCATGATCGCGGAGAACGTGGCCAACATGGAAACGCCCGGCTACCGGACGAAGCAGCTCGATACACACGCTTTTCAGAGCGCCCTTCGCGCCGCTCTGGACGCGCGAGGGACGAATTACGGAAAGCCGTTTGTGGTCGAGGCCGGCTCGGAGGTCGCAACGAACGCCGACGGCACGCTTCGAGTAACGCCGTCGGAGGCGCCCGTTCAGAACATTCTGTTTCACGATCGGACGAACATGTCCCTCGAGCGGCAGATGGCGGACCTGGCAGAGACAGGGATGACGCACGAAATGGCCGCGATCTTGCTGCGCAGCAACTTCAGCGCGCTACAGAAGGCGATCCGCGGAACCGTGTAGGTTTTTGCGGCGCGGACCGCGTTGAGAAAGGGATGCAATGTTTGGAACGCTAGACATCAGTACGTCGGCACTCGTTGCGTATCGGACGCGGCTTGACGTTATTGCCGGTAACATCGCGATGAAGGATGTAACGCGCGACGCAGACGGGAATTCCATGCCGTATCGGCGGCGGATCGATTTGTTTGCCTCAGGTGATCCATCACGCGGCGACGGCGCGCCGGGCGTTCACGTTGCGAAGATCGTCTTGGATCAGAGCGCGTTTGGTCTGCGGTGGGATCCATCGCACGTCGACGCAATCAAAGAGGGGGAGCAGAAGGGGTACGTGCGGACGTCGAACGTCGACCCGCATACGGAGATGGTCAACGCGATGACCGCAGCGCGCGCCTATGAGGCGAACATTACCGTGGCGGAGATGGCCAAGCGGATGGCTGCGACGACGCTGAGCCTCGTCGCCTAGGGCCGACGTTCAAGGAGCGTACGTTCAAGGAGCGTAAGGAACAATGGCGGATCCGATTCAGTTTCCCAGCGGCGCCGGCCCAATCAACCCGGTGCCGGGCGCCCTGCAACCGGGTGCCGTCAAGAGCTCGGATGGGAAAGACTTCAAGTCGATTCTCGTAGACAGCCTGAACGAGGTGAACCGTCTGCAACACGAGGCGGATCAGGGCGTTCAGCGGCTCCTGACGGGAGAGGCGGACAACGTGGCCGAGGTCTTCGCGGCGGTGAACAAGGCCGGGATCGCATTTGATCTGCTCATGGAAGTTCGAAACAAGCTTACGGATGCGTATCGGGAAGTGCAGCAGATGCGTGTTTAGTGCGTTCGGCGCCGGAGGGTGATCCGGCTTGTTGGACTGGCTCGTTGGACCGGGGTGTGACTGCGGATCATGGATCGGCTTCGCCAAGTACTGGAAGAGATTAGCACACGACTGGGCGTACTCAATACGTCGCAGCGCATTGCCATTGGAATGTGCGCCCTTGTGGTCGTCGGGTCGTTTGCGTGGCTCATGCAGTGGTCGACCACGCCGGAGATGGTTCCGCTTGTGAATCATGCATTCAGTTATGCGGAGCTCGACTCAGCGGAGGAGTCGCTCAGGGCGAACGGCGTCGACTACGACATTCGTGGAACGCGAATCTTCGTCGGGTTAGGAGATCGCCATAACGCTTTGCGCCTGTTGTACACAGCCGGCGCCCTGCCGGAGGGAAGCCTTTTCGACATGGCGGCCGTGGTCACGGATCAAAATCCCTTCCAGGCTCCCGAGGCCCGATCGTATGCGCAGAATTTCGCCAAGGGTAACGAGCTCGCGAAGATCATTGCGACGTCCCCACTCGTGCAAAAGGCGTCGGTCATGATCAATCCGAGGACCAAGCGACGGCTCGGCGGGGTATCCGACGTCCCCACAGCGTCGATTGCCCTGACGCTCGCGGGGCGCTCGGAATTGACCGACGCCATGGTCGATGGGTTCGCCAAGCTCGTTAGCGGTGCCGTCGCGGGACTCAAGCCGCACAACGTTTACGTCACCAATACGGCGACGGGACGCTCGCGTAGCGTTCCGCATCCAGACGACATAGCGAGTTTTGACCTGTTCGGCATGCAGAAGAAGCGCGAGGCTCACCTACAATCCAAGATTATGACCAAACTGGCGCACATTCCCGGCGTTCAGGTCGTCGTCTCCGTGGAGTTGGACACGAGTCGGCGGGTTACGACACGAATGACGCATGCAACGCCGCAAACGAAGCTCGAAACAAACAAAACCAGCGAGCAGGGATCCAGCACAAGGGCTGTCGAGCCCGGTGTGCAGGCGAACCTCGGGCAGGCTGTGACGGGGAGTTCCGGCGGTCAGACGAATATGACCGAACAAACCACGCTCGAAAACTTCGAACCCAAGCTCAGTCAGACCGAGACGATCGAGCAAATACCGTTTGCCACCAAGAGCGTAACGGCTGCGATCGGGATTCCACGAAGCTTTCTGGTGGGTGTGTTTCGAGCGCGGCATCCTGACAAAGAGGAACCGAAGGAGGACGATCCCGATTTTGTCAGTGTGCGGGATGAGCAGGTCGCTCGCGTCAAGAGCAGTGTCGAGCGGATTGTGATGGCCAAGGATCCAAAGGACGTCGAGGTCGACGTCTATCCAGACATGGAGTGGAGCGCGGACGGACCGGTTTGGAGCAGCGCTCCGTCGGCTGTTGCATTCGCGGGGGGCGGGTCGGATTCGCTCGAGCCGATGGGGTTGGCCTCTACCTATGGTCCGCAGGTTGGGTTGGCAATGCTCGCGCTCGTCAGCATGTTTATGATGCTACGCGTCGTGAAGAATGTACCGATGCCCGCGAAAGAATCAAAGCCGGAGCCGTCGGAGGAGGCCGTCGCGTCCGGTGAGGAGCCGATGCTTACGGTGGGACCGAGTCCTGTAGGACAAGCCGCGGTCTCGGAAAGTCTTTTGGTCGCGCAGGAAGTCGATGATGACACATTGCGTTACCAGCAGATTGGTGAGGAGGTCATCAAACTGGTCGAGGCGGATCCGGAAGGTGCGGCCAAGCTGATTAAGCGGTGGATGGACGATGCGTAGTCTGCACCCGCTACATGGTGTTGAGGTCCAGGTTGGATTGGGGCGCGCCCCGCAGAAATGATCTATGGCGAAGACATCGACGGAACAATTTGACGAGGCGTCCGCTCCGGGCGTCAAAGGCGTAACCAAGGCGGCTATTCTTCTCGTAACCATGAACGGCGAGGTAGCGGCGGAGGTTCTGCGCCATCTCGAAGATGATACGATCGAGCAGATCACGCGCGAGATCGCACAGCTCGATCTCGTCGATTCTGATGATCGTGGAAAGGTCGTCGAAGAGTTCTACAACATTGCGCTGGCGCGGTCGTACGCGAAGCAAGGTGGGATGTCGTACGCGCGGATACTGCTTGAAAAGGCCCTGCCGGCGGCGCAGGCGCACGAAGTGATGAAGGTGATCGAGCACCAGATTCATCGCAAGCCGTTCGCGTTCCTGGCCAAAACGGACTCGGAGAACTTGAGGGCGTTTATTCAGGATGAACACCCTCAGACCATCGCACTGATTCTTTCCCATCTAACGGCATCGCAGGCGAGCGACATACTCGCGGGACTGCCGCTGCCCAAGCAGCTCGAAGTCGTTACCCGCATCGCCACGATGGAGAACACGAACCCGGAAGTTATTCGGGAAGTCGAGCAGGGATTGGAAATGCGACTGTCCGGCGTGATGTCGCAGACGTTCCAAAAAGTCGGCGGCATCGAAAGCGTCGCGGAAATGCTCAACCTCGCCGATCGGGCGACGGAGAAAGGGATTCTCGAAGCGATGGACGCGGAGAACCCGGATCTGGTCGAGAGTATTCGACGCTTGATGTTCGTGTTCGAGGACATTTTGTTGGTCAACGATAAGGGCATCCAACAGGTGCTCAAGGAGATCGAAAACGACGAGCTGTCTCTGGCGCTCAAGACCGCAAGTGAAGCGCTTCAGGAAAAGATCTTCCGCAATATGTCCGAGCGTGCAGCGATACTGATCAAAGAAGACATGGAGTTCATGGGGCCGGTGCGCGTTGCGGATGTCGAGCAGGCACAGCAAAAGATCGTTGACGTCGTCCGAAGGTTGGAAGACGCCGGCGAGTTGATCATCTCGGGGCGCGGCGGCGAAAAGGCGATGATCGTATGACGTTGTATCGGATAGCTGTATCGCGACGGCGTTGCCGCATCGCCGGTCGGCTTTGGTCGTTTTCGGAGGTGGCATGATGTCAGCAGTTCTTAAGGCTGGTGAGGTCGCACGACTCTCCCGACGACCGAGGTC
>JADFRO010000185.1 GCA_022561255.1 Planctomycetota bacterium
TGATCCGGCGTAGCGTAATCATTTATTTTCAGCACCAGATCGCCGACTTGGCGGACGCGCCCGCCTCGCGTTACGACGGTCCCTCGGAGCCCAGCCACCCCGGCGGCGCTGGTCACGGGAACGTCACGAAGAAGCACACCTTCGATACCCCATCGCCGCGTTTGGGTATCGGGCCAAACGATGACGCCTAAGCCGGGCCTGATCACTTTTCCGTAGCGTATGATTTCGGGGACGACGCGGTTGACGATGTCGACGGGAATGGCGAACCCGATCCCCGCACTCGCACCCGAGGGGCTGGCGATTTGTGTGTTGACGCCGATGAGTCGCCCGGCACTGTCCAGTAGAGGTCCGCCGGAGTTGCCGGGATTGATGGCTGCGTCCGTCTGAATGACGTCGTGGATGGGCCTGCCCGTTAGCGACGGAATTTCACGTCCCAGCGCGCTGACGACACCCGTCGTCAGGGTCTGATCCAGGCCAAACGGATTGCCGATGGCCAAGACTTTCTGACCTACGACGAGGTCGCTGGAGCTGCCGATAGCTAGCGGTCGCAGGCGGTCAGCCGGAGCGTCGATCTTCAGCACGGCAAGATCCTTTTCCCTCGTCGCTCCGACGAAGCGAGCTTCCCACTGCGACTGGTCCGCCAGCGTAACGATCCAGCGCTTACCCTCTTTGATCACGTGCAGATTGGTCACGATGTGTCCGGCCCGGTCGTAGATGAAACCCGACCCGCTGCCAGCCGGAATCTCGAACAGGTTGAGCGTAAGGAAATCCCGCGCGACGTCGGTGGAGGTGATGTACACGACCGAAGGAGAGGCTTGCCGAAAGACCGCGATGGTCGATTGCTCATCGGCTGTGAGATCGCCGCGCGCGACGATCGGCTGAGGCTTGGCCTGGGGATCGTGCAGCGGCGCACTCACGTCCGGGGTCAGTAGCGCCCAAACACCAAGAAAGACAAAAGACCAGATAGCGATCATGGTAATCCAGCGGGGTCCGATCGCCTGGCGATAGACCCTGTGCTGTCCTCCTTCATATTCTTGACGTTGTGGGTCCGTAAAACCGGTCATCACAACCAATCGCTCGCGCGAGCCTTGTGCCGTTTCTGCAAAGGTCGTTCGATTTCTCTCCACCCCTACTTACCAAGGAGGGGTCGGGGGAGGTTAGTTGACGAACGCGACAGACCCCCCTGTAGTCCCCCCTTGGTAAGGGGGGACGAAATTAGGACCACCTTTCCGTTAAGGACATCAGTCAAGGCGTCTTCAGTCAACACGTCTTCAGTCAACGCATTTTCAGTCAAGACGCTTTCGTCACCTCGATCGCCAGCGTCTCGCCCTCGACATCCACTTCCGACTTGGCGGCATCAGCGCCCAAAGGCTCGTCGCCGATCTCGATCGCCAGCGTTTCACTACTAATGTATTCGCTACACTGGCGGATAGCCGCCCGAATCCCGTCGGAATTTGTCAGCAGAGCGAGCCGTACGCGGTCAGCGATCTCCAGGCCCGCCTGCTTGCGAAGATTCTGCACGTTGCGGACGACGTCCCGGGCGATGCCTTCGTTTTTCAGCTCGGGCGTCAGACGTTTGTCGATGAGCACGACTGTCGTACCGTCGCACGTCCCGGCCCAGCCATCCACGTAGGTCCGCGTTACGATAACGTCTTCTTCCGTAATCACCGCATCCGTCCCTTCGACGGGCGACCGAATCGGTTTGCCGCTCAGGAGTAATTGTTCCATCGGCCCCCCTTTGATGCCCGCGATCGCATCCTTGGCTGCGCCAAGGTTCCGTCCGAATTTTGGCCCCAGCGTCTTCATGTTCGGTGTGAACGTCGCCGTGAATAAGCCATCACGGTTGTCGCGTAGGGTGACCTTCTTGACGTTGAGTTCCTCAAGAATGTGCCCCTTCAGCTCATCGTTTTCAACAGCCTTTCTCTCGTCCTCGTCCTCGGAAAAGACCATCAACTCGGCGAGAGGTTGTCTGATCTTGAGCCTGGCGTCCTTGCGAATCGAGCGGGCCATCGAAACGAGGCGAATGCACGCGGAGACTTCCTGGCGAAGCGGGTTCATTCCCCCAGCGCTTGCAACGGGGAATTTATGGTGGTGAACGCTTGCCGGCTCGTTTTCTGATTGACCAGCAACCAGGTTCTGATAGATCGACTCGGACAGAAACGGAACGATCGGCGCTATCACGCGATTGAACGTCTTGAGCACCGTGTAAAGTGTCGAATACGCAGCTCGCTTGTCCGCAGGCCAACCCGTACCGTAAAACCGTCGCCGCGAGCGGCGCACGTACCACGTGCTCAACACATTGATGAAGCGCGATGCCTCAGCGCAAAGCCGAGCCACGTCGAACTGACTGTACGCTTCATGTGCTACGTTCACGACGTGGTCCAGTTCAAACAGAATCCAATCGTCGAGGATCGTTGTACCCTCAGGGGTTCTGTGTTCGTCGAGTTTGAAATCGTCGACGCGAGCGAGGTTGCAGAAAAAGGCGTACACGTTCCACCAGGGCAGGATGATCTCGCGGCGCACTTCGTCGCAATGCGCCGGGCCGAAGTGTACGTTGCGTTCGGGCGATGTGGCTGCGTAAAGCCAGCGCATCACGTCCACGCCGAACTGCTCAGCCGCGTCCTCAAACCAGATGGCGTTGCCCTCGGACTTGTGCATGGGTTTGCCGTCGTCGTCGGTGACCAGACCGTGACCCTTGACCACCTTAAACGGTGCCCGCCCCTCCATCACCGTGCTGACGGTGAGCAGTGCGTAGAACCAGTTGCGGAATTGTCCGGGCAGCGCTTCGACGATAAAGTCTGCCGGGAACCACTTTTTCCAATCTTCGCGCTCGCTTTCCTTGTCGCTGAAATAACCCATCGTGGAAAACGGTACGATGCTCGCGTCGAGCCACGGGTTGCCCACGTCCTTGATGCGCGTCATGTTCTTATCGCCACACTTCTCGCAGCGGATTTTTACGCCGTCGATCCAGGGACGATGGGGCGAGTGTCCGTCGAACGCGTCCCAGCCGGACTCCGACGCCTCTTTGAGTTCTTTGCGGCTACCGATGACGTCAAAGTGGCCGCACGCGCTACATTCCCAGATGGGCAGCGCCAGTCCCCAATAGCGCTTCTTGGAGATCATCCAGTCGCTCATGTTGCGAAGCCAATCCAGCTCGCGCTCCATGCCCCACGCGGGAATCCATCGCGCCTGCTTGGTGGAGGCCACGATTTCCTCGCGCAACTTCGTGTCCATGTTGATGAACCACTCGTCGACGAGGCGATAGGCGAGCTCCTCTTTGCATCGCCAGCAGTGCGGATAGCGGTGGACGTACCGCTCCTTGGCGAAGAGAATTTTACGCTCCTTCAAATCGGCGACGACTTCGTTGGAAACGTGGTTGAAACGCTTGCCGGCGAGGAACCCGAACTCCGATCGAAAGCATCCGTCCTCGTGCAGCGGGGCGATCTGCGGCAGGCCTAGCTCTTTGCTTAGCGCGTAGTCCTCCGCGCCGCATCCAGGAGCGATGTGGACGATGCCCGTACCTTCCGACTCGGTTACCATGTCCCATGCGATCACGCGATGGGTGTCGACGGCCTCCTTCGCCCCGTCGAGGTGGTCAAACGGCCCGGTGTATTTCAGGCCAACCAGCGCCTCACCTTTCAACTCCTCGACGACCTTAAACGCGCCGTTGTTTTTGAACATGGACTGTATCGACATCAGGCTTGGTGCTTTGGACTTCGCCGGTGATTCGATCGGTTGTTTGCGGGCGTTCTCGAAGTTGGCCTTGCCGACGTAGTAGAACTTGTCGCCCTGTTTGACCTTGACGTAGGTCATGTCGGTTTTGACGGCTGCGGCTACGTTAGAGCTGAGCGTCCACGGGGTCGTCGTCCAGACGAGCAAGGCGTGATTCGGCTGATCGTTGACGGGAAAGGTCACAAAGACGGAGGTGTGGCCAACCTCGCGGTAGCCTTCGTTCATCTCCATCTGCGAGAGGCCCGTGCCGCACCGCGCGCACCACGGCATGACGTCTTTGCCGCGATAGATCAGCTTTCTTTCGTGACACTTCTTGAGAAACGCCCAGATGCCGTAGTTGTTCTCGTCCGACATCGTGTAATAGGAATGTTCCCAGTCCATCCAATAGCCGAGACGCTTGGACTGCTGCGTTTGGAGGTCGGCGAACTTGCTGGCTCGTGCTTTGCATTCCTCGACGAACTTGTCGATGCCAAAGGTTTCGATCTGTTTTTTGTCTTCAAAGCCGTGCTCTTTTTCGACCTCGACCTCGACCCAGAGTCCCTGGCAGTCGAAACCGTTTTGATATCGAAGCTCTTTCCCCCAGCCTGCGGACGACTTTGACGGGGCGGCGGCGTGATAGCGCTGGTAGATGTCTTTGTAGGTGCGACCCCAGGCGTGGTGGACGCCCATCGGGTTGTTCGCTGTGATCGGCCCGTCCAGGAAGGACCACTTGGGCTTGCCTCGATTGATCTCGCAGAGCTTCTCGAAGGCCTTCGTCCGCTCCCAAAACGCGAGCACATCGCGCTCCAGAGCTGGGAAGTCTACCTTTGGGTCAATCTTGTCAAACGCCATGCCGCCTGCATCCTCGAATCCGCCCGGTCTCGCCCCCGTCACAAGCGGACCAACCACTATAACCCGCTTTTGCGGCAGCGTGAATGCGCGGTTGGTGGGACCGGATTCATCCGCGTGGCGCGCTTGGTTGGGTGTCGCCCGGTTTGTTGCGGCGCTGTCAGGGCTGTCGTTTCCTGACGGTGGCCACGCATCGTCGCATCGGCGTTCGTTCAAGGTGCTCGGGAGCGTCGACGATACGTTAAGCGTGAGGCTGTGGTTTACCCCCCCCCTGGGGGGGACGGCTTTGCAAAGGGAGTCCGAGTTTCGGCGAGCTCGGGCTCCCGTTTTGTTTTCTTGAAAGTGCGACCGACGAGACGATCGCGGCTGCGGGCTACTCCCCCAGCGCTGAAATCTTGCCGGCTTTTTCGAGCATCTCCACCAGGGCGATGGTGGCCTCCTGCGGCGACATCTTCGATGTGTCGATGACCAACTCCGGCTTTTCCGGTGCTTCGTAGGGGTCGTCGATACCGGTAAAGCCCTTGATCTCTCCGGCGCGAGCCTTTTTGTACAAGCCCTTGGGATCGCGCTCCTCGCAAACTTCAAGCGGCGTATCGCAAAACACCTCGTAGAAACTGCCTTCGCCGACCGTTTCGCGGGCGATCTGTCGATCGGCGCGATAGGGGCTGATAAAGGCCGTGATCGTAATGATCCCCGCGTCGACGTAGAGTTTTCCAACTTCGCCGATTCGGCGGATGTTTTCCGTTCGATCCTCGGCGGAGAAGCCCAGGTTCTTGTTGAGCCCGTGGCGGATGTTGTCGCCGTCGAGAACGTAGGCGAGTCGCCCTCGCTGGACCAGGGCGTGTTCGAGCGTGTATGCAATCGTGCTCTTGCCCGATGCGCTCAGACCCGTCATCCAGATGAGCACTCCTTTTTGTCCCAGCAGTTTCTCGCGCTCCTCGCGTCCGACGTGGCCTTCATGCCACGTGATGTTCGTCGCTTTGATGTTCGTCACTTTTTAGCCTCGCGTACCTTCATAAAGCTGCGGACCGAAGGTCCGCATAACCATAGAGCGAATCCGAAGAATCGAGCAGTATAGAAACTCGGCGTGTGTACGACAACCCGCTTAAATCGTCGCAGATGTGCAATACCCTGGCAGGCCGGGCTTTTGTGAGCTACACCAAATCGCAAATCACCGAATGATGTCCTGAGCCGCGTTCTCGTCGTCGCATGTACCAAGCAAGGCGCTGATGCGCGAAAGTACGATACGTAATTCGCGCCTTGAATCAATATGTTTCTCGCGAAATCTGAGTATTTTTTTCATCGGCACAGTTGCGATACCCTCGATCGTGGGTAGCTTCAGCGCGAACGAGAGCCACTTTTCGGCGTGGGATCGTAACCCATCGCTTGCGTACTGGGATCCGCAAAAGAATCTTGAGTTCATCTGAAGAAATGCTCGATCCGTGCAACAAGTCACACCCATTGATTCCGCCATGGTCCCCGCAAGGCAAGTCATGTAAAGGCCCGCATGGAACCCATCAACCATGAACCAGTCGCCCTCTTGCTTGAGCACGCCTTCCCGTTCAAGTTTTCGGGCTAGGCGTTTCGATAACTTTCCATTCCACAAACGCACCTGTGCCCCCATGTTACCTGCTGGCATTCTACGTGCAGCATCATTCGTTGCCGCAACCAGCATTTCCGTTCGCTCAGGTAACCATGAGGCCTGAAACAGTTCGCCCGCGAGTTCAGAATACGGCTCAGGCGCCGTGTTGAGTACCGCGCCGGCGTCCGCAGC
>JADFRO010000186.1 GCA_022561255.1 Planctomycetota bacterium
GTTTGATGTGGCGATAGCGCCATTCCTGAAGCCCCTCGTCGAAATCCGTCATCAACTCAAAGAGAATCGCAATGTTGGGCTTGGTACGGTACAGCTCCAGCAGTCCGTCCTGCACGGTTTCGTCGGGTTGCGTCGAACCGGTCACGTCCTTCTCCCGAAGCGCCTTGGGAATCTTCACGCCGCGATGCGCAAGAAAGTCGTAGAAGTGGTCGACCAGGCTCGGCTCGTTCAGGCGCCGCAGGAGCTTGGCGTAGTGCTCGCCCTCGGCGGTCTGATATTTCAGAGTCGCAGGCCTCTTGTATCCCAGCAGGAATTCGAGCTCACGGAACTGAGCGGATTGAAACCCGGAGGCGGTGTCCAACCGGTCGCGAAAACTCGTAAACGACATCGGCGTCATCGTTTCGAGAATGTCGAGCTGCCCGACGAGCGTCTTCATAATCGTTCGCGATCGTTTGAACGTGTGGATCGCCCCGTACAGGTCGTTGTCCGAAAAATCACGCTTGATCTTGTCCACCTCGTGCAACAGAACCTTGAACCACAGTTCGTAGACCTGATGAATGACGATGAACAGCCACTCGTCGTGCTCAGCGGGCTCGGACTGGGGCTTTTGAAGGTCCAGAAGTGTGTCGAGTTTCAGATAAGTCCAATAGGTCAAGGGCATTGCATCAAACTCCCGATCCGTATCAAGCAATCACGGAATTGTCACCGCTACCACCCTACCACGATCAACGCCGCAATGACAAGCAGGATCACGAGCGCAGAAGCGAACACGATCCGATCTTGCCGCTTGGCACGGGCCACGGCGTCGGCGTAAGGAATTCGCGTGAAGGTGGCCATCGTGTAGAGCGGAAGATACCATCGCGGAAACAGCCTGTTGAGCAGTCTTTCCTTTTTCTTTCGCAGCAAAAAGAGTTTCGAACCCGTGTGGTCGCGCATCTCGACGAAGTTCGCGAGCGCAAGATCCGCCAGCGCGTCGACGTGCTTGCGACGAATGGCGTCGTAGGATTCAAAAGCGCGCCGCCAGTTGGGGGCGTATTTCTTCATGCAATCGTCGAGCACGAGTACGTCTTCAAAACTTGCGTTCATGCCCTGGCCATAGAAGGGAACCACGGCGTGGGCGGCGTCGCCCAAGATGACCGCCCGATCCTCCACATACCACGGATTGCATCGCACGGTCATCAACGAGCCCACCGGATTTGAAAAATAGTCCTCAACGAGCGTTGGCATGTGCTCGACGGCGTCGGGAAAGTGTTGGTCGAAGAAGGCTAGTAAATCGGACTCAGTCTTGATTGCCTCGAAGCTGCCCGGCCCCTCGAAAGGCCAAAACAGCGTGACGGTGTACGAGGCGTCGAGGTTGGGCAGGGCGATCATCATCAGCGATCGTCTTGGCCAAATGTGCAGGGCGTTTTTTTCCAGGCGAAAGCCTCCGTCCGGCGCCGGCGGGATCGTCAGTTCCTTGTAGCCATGCTGGAGATAGTCTTGACGGTAGTTAAACCGGTTCCGCCTTTGCATCGCGCGACGTACCGCGGAAAACGCACCGTCGGCGCTGACGATGATGTCACCCGTTACGGTTGACGTCGCGGCGGTTTCCGTGTGCGTCAGGAACACTTCATTCGTATCGAGGTCCACGTCCGTACATTTTTGATGGAAATGCAGCCGGACGTTCTCATGCTTGCCCGCGGCGGTCAGCAGCGTCCGGTTCAGTCCACTACGCGAGACGGAATTGATGGTCTGCGAATCATCTCGCCCGTAGGGTTGAAAGACAAGCGCCCCGGAGACTGAGTGGATCATCCTCCCGCGCATGCAGACGGCTTGAGATAATACCTCATCAGCGAGGCCCACGCCTTCAAGACCGGCGATGCCCCGATGGGAAAGTGCCAGGTTGATCGATCGTCCACCGCCTACCGCTCCCGTGCGAAGGTCGCCGCGTACCTCGTACACGTCGACTTCATAGCCCGCCTGACCGAGATAACACGCAGCCAGCGCGCCGCCGAGCCCACCACCGACGATGACAAATTTCGGATGGTCGTTCATCGTCATCGTGAAACTCGTCGACTTCCCACTGGTTCGTCACGCATCGACTGACGGGTTTTCCCGAGCCGCTCCTGCGGAGAGCGAAGCTCCGGTGAGGGAGCGATCCCGCGCTCCTCGGTTAACCCCAGTCGTCCGCTCCCTCACGGTCGCGGCTCTGTTTAGTCCCACCCGTCAAGTAACGCGTGGCGCAGTACAAGCAGATCACCCGCTCGGCACCATGTGTCGCCCTAGCACCTGCGCGAAGCGCCAAGCGTCGTGAAACGAATTGTACATCGCAACCGGCGCGACACGGATGATGTCGGGTTCACGAAAATCACACACGACGCCTTCTCGCTGAAGTTTTGACAACAACAGCTTCGACTCATCATGAACGAGTAGCGAAAGCTGACTGCCACGCTGATCCGGATCGCGCGGGGTAATGATCTTGAAACGGTCGGTCTCGATTCGATCGACCAGGTATTCGAGATAGCCGGTAAGACGTATCGACTTAGCGCGAAGGGCCTCCATCCCTACCTCGTCGAAAAGATCGTACGACGCTCTGACCGGGGCCATCGCCAGGATCGGAGGGTTGCTGATCTGCCACCCCTCCGCACCGCCCCGCGGCACGAAGTTCGGCTCCAGGTGCATGCGAAACCGTGTCTTCGGATCGTTGCCCCACCAGCCGGCGAATCGCGGCAGGTCATCGTGGTCTCCATGCTTCTCATGCACGAAGCAGCCGCCCACCGCGCCGGGGCCGCCGTTGAGATACTTGTAGTTGCACCAGACGGCGAAGTCGACGCCCCACTCATGAAGCTGAAGGGGGACGTTTCCGGCTGCGTGCGCCAGATCAAACCCGACCACACATCCATGACGCCGCGCCAGCTCGGCGATGCGCTTCATGTCCAGCAACTGACCGGTCACAAAATTCACGCCGCCCAGCAGCACGACGGCTACGCTATCGCCTTCTCGATCGAGAAGCTCTTCGAAATCCTCAATGCGAAGGAGGTGTTCTCCCGGCCGTGGCGCGATCTGGATCAGCGCTTCGTTGGGATCGAAGTCGTGATACTGAAGTTGCGTCTTGACGGCGTAAAGGTCGGACGGAAAGCACGGTTGCTCGATGAGTATTTTGTGTCGCCGGCGCGTCGGTCGGTAGAAGCTGACCAGCATGAGGTGCAGATTCACCGTCAGGCTGTTCATCAGGACGACTTCGCCGAGCCGTGCACCAACGAGCCGAGCGCCACTTTCCCGAAAGACTTCGTGATAGGAATACCAGGGCGTTTTGCCTTCAAAATGAGCGTCGACACCACGATCCGCCCAGTCTTTCAGCTCTTGCTCGATTAGGGATCGAACCGACTTGGGTTGCAGGCCCAGCGAGTTGCCCGCGAAGTAGACGCTTGATAGACCGCTGGGTCCGTTGGGAATGTGGAATCGGGTGCGAAAGCCGCCGAGCGGATCGTTCGCGTCGAGTTGGCGCGCAAAGGCTTCGTCCGGTTCGAACGTCGCCGCGCCGTCGGGACTTCCGCTCACGCGGGCATCATATCACGACCGGGCAGCCGGTACAGCTGGCGCGCGGAAGGCTGCGCATCCTCGGCCGGATTAAGGGTTGGGACTCGCGGTCAAGCGGACTCGCGTCGCCTGCGCGGTTTGGAGGCGAGTAGCGGCACGTCACCCTCTACGACGGCGCGTGTAACCAGGCGCTTACCGCCCGCCGGTTGATCCGGCAGGTCGTACATCGGCGTGAGCATCAACTCTTCCATGACCGACCGAAGGGCTCGTGCTCCGGTGTCTCGCTCGAGCGCTTTTTCAGCCAGCGCCACCAACGCATCGTCTTCGAATTTCAGGGTACAGTTCTCATACTCGAACAGCTTTTGATATTGTTTGACGAGTGCGTTTTTCGGTTCGGTCAAAATCCGCGTGAGCGCGTCCACCCCCAATGGTGCGAGCGAGGTGATGATCGGCAGGCGCCCGACGAGTTCGGGAATCATGCCGAATTCGACGAGATCCTCCGGAGTGACTTGGGCGAGAATCTCGCCCTCCTCCCCCGCTACGTTGCGCGGTTCTCCTTCGTTGGAAAACCCGATCGCGCTCTGACCAAGCCGACGCCGGATGATGTCCGACAGTCCAAAAAACGTTCCGCCCACGATGAACAGGATCTGCGCAGTGTCCATCTGAATGTACTGCTGCTCCGGATGTTTTCGACCGCCCTGCGGAGGAATGTTGGACACCGTCCCTTCCAACATTTTCAGCAGACTCTGCTGAACGCCCTCGCCCGATACGTCCCGCGTGATGCTGACGTTGTGGGAGGTACGCCCGATCTTGTCGATCTCGTCGATGTATACGATGCCGCGCTGCGCGACTTCCAGATCGAACTCCGCGTTTTGCAGGAGGCGCAGAAGAATGTTTTCGACGTCCTCACCGACGTAACCGGCTTCGGTGAGCGTCGTCGCGTCGGCGATGGCGAAGGGAACGTTGAGCATCCGGGAGAGTGTCTTGGCGAGCAAGGTCTTACCGCAACCGGTGGGTCCGAGAATCAGAACATTGGACTTATCGATCTCCACATCGTCCTCAGTGCGACTGTCGATGTGGCGCAACCGCTTGTAATGGTTGTGGACTGCGACGGCCAGCGTACGCTTCGCCCGATCTTGACCGATGCAATACTCGTTGAGGAATTCGTTGATCTCTCGCGGAGAGGGCACCTGCTGAAGAACGCTTCTTCCCGTCGTTGCCTTGCGAGTCTCTTGCTTGATGATGTTGTGACAGAGTTCGACGCAGGACTTGCAGATGTAGATGTCCCGGGGGCCTTCGACCATCGGCCCCGCTTCGCGCTGACCTTTACCGCAAAAGCTGCACGTTCCGCCACGCCGGGAACGCGATCCGCCGCCACCACTCTTGGTCGAACCCATCATGAACTCCGAAAAACCGACGCCCCAAACCACCCAGACTCATCGCCGCTTGACAACACGCCGACCGCCGAGATATCGTCACGCTTTGGGCCCGCTCTGAACAAGATTATCAGCCAACCTTGGTGCCTTTTGCGAACGATCGCCCGTAGTAGCCCTGAGCACGAAGGCTCGAAGTCGCTGGCACTCCTCCAGGGTCAACATCCCTCACTCCCGCTGACGCCGCAAGCGCTCAGGGAAAGACCCGACGCTCAACCCGGGTCGGCGTCTTGAAGACGCTGGCGAAACCACAGCAGAACGACGATCGCCGGCGGGATGACGCCCACCAAGGCACCAAACCAGAGGAGACTTTACGATCGCCTGCTGGTTCGTTTCACTTCCCGCAGCCGGACCGGATCTTGCCGCCAGCCCGCGCGCTCATCCGCAAAGCACCGCCCCCCATGTTAACCCGCTGGCCATGAACCGGCAACGCGGGGCCGAGTCGAACCGGTCGAGCGCCGCTCCGGTCAAGCGCCGCCACGGTTGATTCTAGGCCGCGCCACCGCTTGATTCTACGGGCGCTCGATTGTCACAGCTCGCCCGTGCCGTCGAAACGCGCGACGTCAGCCGGTGCTCCGTCACACGTCATTTGATCGGTGGGGCTGAACAGAGCCGCGGCCGTGAGGGAGCGGACGATTGGCAATCGCCGGGGATCGCGGGATCGTTCCCTCACGGGAGCTTCGCTCTCCGCAGGAGCTTCGCTGTCCGCAGGAGCGGCTCGGGAAAACCCGTCAATCGATGCGTGATGGAGCATTGGAGGGTTGTCCGGTCTAAGGGAACTTTTGTGAAGGTGATACATGGCCTAGACGCGTTCGACCCCGGCCTGGAGCATTGTGTGCTCACGGTCGGGAACTTCGACGGCGTCCACGTCGCCCATCAGAAATTGCTGACTCAAGCGAAGCTGTTGGCCCGCCGAACGAAGGGTCCGGTGGCCGTCCTTACGTTTGAGCCTCATCCGCTGACCGTCGTCGCTCCGGAGAAGGCGCCGCGCCGACTGTCGCTGCCCGAGGAGAAACTGCGCTGCCTCGAACTTGCGGGAGCAGATCTGGTCGTCGTCGCGCGAAGCGAACCCGCACTGCTGGGGCTGGAGGCCGATCGCTTCGTCGAGGACGTGCTCATCGAGCTGTTCCACCCTACCCATATGGTGGTGGGGCCGTCCTTTGGTTTTGGGAAGGGGCGGAAGGGTACGCCGCAGTTGCTCGCGCGGCTGGGGCCTAAATTTGGTTGCGAGGTCCAAATAACCGAGCCCATGCTCCTTCAACTCGATCAAGAGGCGGAACCGCGCATGGTGTCCAGTTCGTTGATTCGGAATCTATTGTTGAACGGTCGCGTTCGGGAGGCGGCGTCGTGTCTCAATCGATCGTACGCCGTTT
>JADFRO010000187.1 GCA_022561255.1 Planctomycetota bacterium
CGTTGTCAAAGTGGTGGCCGCATCCGGGTCCGTGACGGTGACCACGGAGGGACACGAGCTTGTGGCCGTTCCAGAAGTGGTCGTGGCAGTCGTGGGTGCAAACGTGTACCTGCGCGGCGCGGACGGCGCGTGCGATCTGGACCACCCAGTGCGATCCATCGAAATGATGCCCGCATCTGGGACCGTGATGATGGCTGTTGAGCACGACGAGCCTGGCACCGTTCCAATAGTGTCGGTCGCAGGTAAGGTCGCAAATATGAACCGCCGGCGTATCGACATAAACGTGCCGCTGTGCGGGGTAATCGTCCACGTACTGGAGGCTGAAGCTGGTGCCATGGCAGCCGAAGCAGCCGAGAACCAGAGTTGTAAGCGAACCGAGTGTTACCGTTTTCGTGACCATCAGCGTTGAACCTCCCGTATCTCTCCGCGTGAACCCGCCACAGCACAGTATGCTATTGGGTTCGACACGCGGGCCATACGTCCGTTAGTCGATTCATGTAAAGAGCCGTCCAGGGCTTGCCAGAGGAGGTCCGAAAACCGGGCGAAGGTTCCGTTCGACCGTTCCCCGACATGGATGCTATTTGCCCAGGGCGGTGACGACCGCCTTGACCTCGGTGTAGCTGGACAGGGCGTACTCACCCAGTTCGCGTCCGAATCCGCTCATTTTGAAACCGCCGAACGGAACGGCTGCGTCGAACACGTTGTAACAGTTGATCCAAACCGTTCCCGCCTTGAGGCCGGCGGCGAGTCGGTTGGCTTTGTTGATGTCCCGCGTCCAAACGGCGGCCGCCAAGCCGTAGTCGCTGTTGTTGCCGCGGCGGATCGCCTCGTCCGCGCCACTGAAGGTCATGACACTGAGCACCGGGCCGAAGATCTCCTCGCGCGCGATCGTCATGTCGTCCGAAACGTTGTCGAACACGGTGGGTTCCACAAAGTATCCGGCTCGGTCCAGCTTGTTGCCGCCGGTTACGCACCGGGCACCTTCTTGACGACCCTTTTCGATGTAGCCCAGAACGGTCTTGAACTGTTCTTCGGAGACTTGTGGCCCTTGGGTCGTCTTGGTGTCGAACGGGTCGCCGAGCTGCTGTTTGCCGGCGAGCGTCTTGAGAATCTCCACGACCTCGTCGTGAACCTTTTCCTCAACCAACAGGCGCGAACCGGCGCAGCAGCATTGACCCATGTTGAAGAACAGCGCGTTGTATGCAAATTTCGCGGCCTTCTCGACGTCCGAATCGGCGAAGATGATGTTGGGACTCTTTCCACCCAACTCCAGCGAGACGCGCTTGAGATTCGTCTCGGCTGCGGACTTCATGATTTCCCTACCAACGACGGTACTACCGGTAAACGCGACCTTGTCGATGTCGCCGTGCCGTGCGATGGCGCCGCCCGCTGTAGGCCCGAATCCCGGAACGACGTTGACCACGCCCTCGGGGAAACCGGCTTCCATCGCGAGCTGTCCGATGCGCAAGGCTGTTAGCGGCGTCTGTTCGGCGGGTTTCAAAACGACCGTGCATCCGCACGCCAGCGCCGGACCCCATTTCCACGCCTGCATGAGCGCCGGAAAATTCCACGGAATGATTTGTCCGACAACGCCCACCGGTTCGTGACGCGTGTAGGCTATGAACGGGCCCGTAACGGGAATCGTCTTTCCGTGAATCTTATCCGACCATCCGGCGTAATAGCGGTAGACGGCTGCGATCAGTGGAAGGTCGACGTGAAGCGAGTCGTTGATCGGCTTTCCGTTATCGAGCGTTTCAAGCGCCGCGAGTTCTTGCGCGTTTGCTTCGATCAAGTCGGCCAGTTTGTAAAGCAGTCGTCCGCGGTGCGACGCAGCCATGTTACGCCACGCTTTGGACTCCAGCGCGCGGCGGGCCGCTTGGACTGCGAGATCGACGTCGGCTTGATCCCCCTCCGCGATCTGACAGATCGTGTCACCCGTCGCAGGGTTGATCGTCTCGAATGTTTTCCCCGAGCGAGCGTCGACGAACTTTCCGTCGATCAGCATTTTCTGGTCAGTAAGTTTCGGTGGTGCGATCGTCGCCGTAGCAACCATAACAGTTTCCTCTCGAAAACGACGTGTAGCGGAACCCCTCAGCTCAACCACTGCGGCTGAAACCGGAGGGGATGGTAGACCGACGGGAGCCGGTTTACAAGGGCTTTCGTACGGTCGATCTTGAACCGGGCTGCCAGAGAGGCTACGATTATCGGCGCAGTCCGGCTGGGGCCTGTCCGATCATGACCACAAGGCGCCGCCCAGCAGGGTGCGATCGAGTCGCGTCAACAGTGAACGGGGACCGAGGGATGCGAAGCCCTCGGACATCACATTGGCCGAGAAATGAAACGGGAGGCTGAAATGAGTGCATTGCGAACCATCGTAGCAACTGGGCTTGTGGCGTTGCTGATGTCGGCGGGAGCAAGCGCCGGTGAGCGGGATCGACTGGATGGTGATTCCCGATTGGGCCGCAGCTTCACGAAGTTAGCGGCTTCCTCGACGCAATCCACGGACTGCAAACACGCTTGCCATGAGCGTGCCGAACACGTCTTCCGAGCGTGCATCGACGAAGGGCTCAGCGAAGAGGAGTGCGGTGTTCGAGCGCGGCGTGAGTTCGAAGCCTGCGTGATGGAGCACTGCGACGAGCCGCCGGATTGCGTCCTTGGCTGTCGCGAAGACGCAGAAGTGTTCTATCACCGCTGTCGCGAAGAGGGTGGTACTCACGAGCACTGTGTGGACGCGACGCACGCTTTTCTTCAGGATTGTATTGCGGCGAACTGCGACGCGCCGCCGGTGGGCTGCCGTGAGCAGTGCCACATCGACGCCGAGGCCGCTTTCGAAGAGTGTGTCGCCGGTGGGACGGACGAGGGTCTTTGTGCGGAAGATGCCCGTGCGATGTTGGAGTCGTGCTTGGAAGGTTGCGATCCGCCGCCCGACTGCCCGACGGTCTGCCGACATCAGGCAGAGCAATTCTTCCGCAACTGTATTGATATGGGCGGCGGTGAGGACGAGTGCCGCGCGGCTATGCATCACCGACTCGAAGAATGCCTGTCCCAGTGCCCCGGTGCGACCGACGAGTGCGAGCATCACTGCCGTCGCAAAGCGGTCGAACGCTACCACGTGTGTATAGAGGGCGGTGGTACGGAAGAGGACTGTGTCCTGGCAGCGTTTGATCTCCTGCACGCCTGTCTGAAAGAAAACTGCGCGGACCCGGTGGATTGCCCGGTCTTCTGCGGACAGCAAGCCGCCGCCGCGTACGTGCGATGCCGTCACGACGGTGGAAGCGAGGCCGTCTGTATCGGCGTCGCCCAGGACACGCTCGCCGACTGCTTGCTGAATTGCGGCGGATAGACGTTGGCCCGTGTACCTGCGGCCAAGGGGGGGGATGCGAGTGTCGCGTGTAAGTGGGAACTTCGTACTACCGACACGCGGTCGCCAAGTGGTGGCCGCGTGTCTCATTGTGGCTGCGTGTTCTCCGCGCGCCCAATCGCAGACCGTCTATTGGGCGCAGGTTCTCGATAATCAAGTCCAGCGTTTGACCCTCGGCGGCACGCCGGAACCGCTGCTGCAATCGTCGGTAGCCGATCTGGCGCTCGACGTTCCCGGCCAAGCCCTCTACTGGACGCAAACGGTTGAAGATCGGATTGTTCGTTGGGAGATCGACGGCGGCGATCCGCAAACCATCGTCACTTGGCCGGCCGCTGACGATCCAACGGCCATTCACGTGGACGCCGCCGGGGGATTCATCTATTGGGCACAGCTCGGTGGCCCGCGCATCATGCGCGCGGACCTCGACGGGGCGAACGCCACTGAGATGGTCGAGTGGCCCGTCGTTATCGATCCGGTTGCCGTTGCGGTGGATTCGACCGCGCAGTGGCTTTTTTGGGTGGAGTCGCCCGGCGATCGCATCATGCGCATGCCGCTTTCGGGCGGAACGGCGGTGCAGATTGTCGGTTGGCCTTCGGTTTCCGAGGCGGTGGACTTAGCCGTCGACTCGGCCGCTGGAAAGATCTATTGGGCTCAGGTCGTTAGTGATCGAATTCGTCGAGCCGATCTGGACGGCGGCAATCTAGAGACGTTGTGGTCATGGCCGGAGACCGACGACGTCGTATCCATAACCCTCGACGCCGCAAGCAACAAACTCTACTGGGCCCAAACGTTCGGCGACCGACTCGTTCGCGGTGATTTGAGTAGCAGCGACATCGAAACGCTCTTGACCTTTCCTCTGCTCGACGATCCGATCAGCCTGGCGTTTGATCCCACCGTGGTGGCCCCGATCCCAGCCGCGTCGACCTGGGGCCTCGTCGCGTTTGTTCTCTTTCTCCTTGCGATGGGGACACTCGTCCTAGCCAAGCGAAGAAGCCCGCGCGCGGAATAGGTCTGGCTATCGACCGCTCTAACGACGGAGTTTGCGCTGGAAACGACGCCACCCGGTCAATACAATGATACCGGTGAGTAATCCTCCTCCGAGGCATGCCATGAGATCAAAAGCCAACGCCTTGCGGACAAGGACGATCGCAACCATGTTACGGATGGTTGCGCTCAGGAGCGGTTTGATCGTGTCGTGTCTTTCTCTCCGGCCGGCAATCTGTCTGGTCGTCTTAGTGAGTGCTGGCTCGCCGCCACCTTCCTTCGCACTTGATCCCGTGGCGCACTTGCAACCCTTCGATGCGGCGCAGGGGTTCGGCTCGGATTTCGGCAGAGCCGTGGCCATCAGCGGCGACTGGATCGCCGTCGGGGCGCCAGACGACGACCAGTTTGCCGACGAGAGTGGGGCCGTCTACGTTTTCCGCCGCGATGGCACGCGATGGGTCTACCACGAAAAGCTGAAGGGTCTGATATTGGCGGGAGACAACATGGGCTACTCCGTTGCCATGCACGGCGACTGGATCGTAGCCGGCGCTCCAAACTTTCCGAGCTTACCTGGATCCCCTGCCGGGTTAGGTCGGGCGTACATCTTCCGCCGTGATCGGCGTGGCGCACCCGAGAACGCCACGGACGATGTGTGGAACGCCGTAGCCGTTCTGAACCCTCCTCCGTCCCAATTGTGTTGCAACTTTGGCGTTTCTTTGGACATTGCAGCGAATGTTGTCGTGGTGGGGAGGAAGTCCCGGGTGGAGCAGATCGGTTCGGCGTACGTATTCCGCTACAACGGGGTTGAGTGGCTCCCGGACGGCGTCCTCGTCGGCTCAGACACTGACGAGGGAGATTCGTTCGGCAGATCCGTCGCAACGAACGGCAGTGCCATTGTCGTCGGCGCGCCGAGGGACGATGATGCTGGAGATCAGTCGGGATCGGCGTACGTCTTTGAGAAAAAGGACGGGGAATGGGTGCAAACGGCCAAGCTTCTTTCCCCAGATCCGGGTCCGTCCCGCGCATTCGGCGCCTCCATCGCGGCCGATGGCCCGGTGTTGGTTGTCACACCTCATGTCTTCCGCTCGCACGGCATGGAGTGGCTGTTTGAGGCGACGTTGCGTCCCGTGAACGAATCCGGGGCGATCACATCTGACGGACCGGTTGCCGTGAGCAAGGGGGAAGTCTTAATCGGTTCCCACCTATTCGGGCAGACGAAGGGGCAGTGGCAGCAAACCAACGAGCTGACCGTAAACCCGAGCGAGTTCTTGAGATCGTCCGTTTCGGTTGACGGCGACTTTGCCGTTTCCGGTGGCTTCAACGTGTTCGTCCACCGGATCTGCGACGGCTGCGGAACCCTGCGCGAGTTCGCAGCCCTGCAAAACTGTATGTACCAAAACACGGCGAAAGCACCGTCGTGCGGCGCCGTCGATTTCTCGGCGGATGCAGCGATAAACCTGGCCGATTATGCCGAGTTTTTGGGATTACTTGTAGGCCCGTAGGAGGTCGCGCGAGGCCACACTATGAGGGCTGATCCGATTCAAATCGCGCGCCTCCTCTGGCGACCGATACTCTTGGGTGTCTTCTTGTTGGCTGCTGTTGATGCTCTTAGCGATGTCTACCGCGCATGGCTCGGTCCATTTCTCGTTTGTGCTCGCGTTTCTTGATGGCCTGACGCTTGTCGCCCCGCGTCTTGCCGCGGGCCAGACCGATGGTCACTTTCGCCAATCCCCGATCGTTGAAATATCGCTCGCGACCTAGGTCTCGTTATCGAGCCGGAGAAACGGGAGAACAACTTTGGCCGAATGCTCGGTTCACAATTGATTCCAGTCCGGGAGGCAGGTATACTCGAGCGTTGCGTTTATTCCTCGCTTCTTGCGGTTGGGGAACGGCATGACTCGGACACGCGTCCCGCTCGCTTTCATCCTCTGCATGTTCGCTGTCCCATCGGCCCGGGCCGG
>JADFRO010000188.1 GCA_022561255.1 Planctomycetota bacterium
CGTTCGCCCAGCAGGTGATCCGTGCCGACGCCTCGGCCGACGGAAATGCGGACGGTATGAGCTGGGAGGATGCCTACACCGACCTCCAGGACGCCCTGGCCATCGCTGCGGAAGGTGACGAAATCTGGGTAGCAGCGGGTACCTACAAACCTGATCGCGAGACGGGGGAGCGGACGCTTTCATTCGATATTCCCAGCGGCATCGCACTGTACGGTGGTTTTGCCGGGTGGGAGATGCAGCGATTCCAACGGAACTGGAACAAAAATGGGACGATCCTCAGTGGCGACCTGAGCGGCGATGACGGTCCGCGTGACTGCGAGCAGCACAGCGACTGCTGTTACGAGCACGAGGATGTCGGCTGCGACGATGCGATCTGCGCAGACACCGTCTGTAGCGTCCGTCCAGACTGTTGCGTGCCCGGTGTTCCTGGATTTACGTGGGACGACATCTGTGCCGCCGCGGCAAGAGATGAGTGTTGCCATTTGGGCAGTTGGAACACGTGCGAGAACAGCTTCTACGTCGTGACCATGGACGTCAAGGAGACACCTACGATTCTGGATGGTTTCACGATCCGGTCGGCATACGCTTCCGTGCGCGACGGGCTGAACATATTTCCGTTCGGGATCTTGGATCAGAGTCGTGGGTCCCAAATCTCGAACTGCCTATTCACGAACAACTATCGAGGCGCGGGATCGACCGGCGGCGTCTTTACGAAGAACACGTTCCGCGACTCGGTGATGGCTGGCCTCCTGGGCACTGACGTAACGGTAACGGACTGTCGCTTCGTCGATAATGTCGGAGGCATTGCCATGTCCGGGATATCCTCTTTGACTCGCTGTACGTTCGAAGGTCAGACCCTAGTCGCGGTCACGTCTACGGGTGATGTGACTATCGACCGTTGCAGTTTCCTCGACAATCCGGGTGACGGCTACCATGCAACGAGCGGTACGGCCCGGGTGCGTGATTGCGTGTTCAGCAGAACGGGGCTTAATGCTATCGTGGCGTTTACGACAACGATGATTCTGGAGCGGATCGCGTTCCTCGGCAATCTCCAGGCGCCGTTGGTGGTGATCCGCACCGCCGTGCGAGCCGAGGACTGCCTTTTCAGCGGTAATCGGGCCAATGGCGGGATCGTGGGCATCATTGCGGGGTTCGCCGAGTTCGACCATTGTACGTTCCACGGCAACAGGGCTTTCGGCATACTTCTTCGCGCCATAAGCTTAACCAGCTCGGGCGCCTCGGCGACCATACGTAACTCGATCATCTGGGGAGCGGACGGCGATCCGTCGGGGACGGAGGACGCGCTTCTTAAGGACGCAGACACGTCCAACCTTTCGATTGACTACTCCATCGTCCAGGGATGGACCGGAAAGCTGGGTGGAGTCGGAAACAGCGGAGACGTTCCGCTATTCGTCGACACGATCGGACCGGACGGAATCGTCGGAACTGCGGACGATGATCTTCACCTGTCGCCGGAATCTCCGGCCATCGACGCGGGGGGGCCCTCCAGCGCCTTCCCACTGTCGCGCGATCTCGATGGTCATCCGCGCGTTCTGTGTGGCCAAGTAGACATCGGCGCTTACGAATTCGGCCTCGGTGATTACGACTGTGATCGCGCGATCGACTTGTACGACTTCCAATCCTGGCCAGGCTGCATGACTGGGCCCGAGGGAGGGCCCTACCTTTTCGGCTGTGAGTCCTTCGACGCCAACGCCGACAGCAGCGTCGACCTGTCTGACTTCGCCTACCTGCAACGCGCGTTCTCCGGGCCGTGACGAAACCGTACCTGAAGGGACCGGAGCGTCGAAGACGTGCTTTGTCCCCGTTTCTGGAAAGGTTGAACGACCGTCACTGAAAGCCCGCTAGGACGTCGGTTCCGGGCGGAATTCGAGACCGGCGCGCTCGAGGATAACGCCCAGCAGGTAATCCTCCATCGCGGCATCGCGACCCTGGTCAAGCCAGCGCTCGTCGCGCGACGTGACCTTAGGATCGCCCGTCGTCGAGGGAAGACTCTCCCCGAAGAACTGGTAGGCGGCTGCGGTGCTGTTGAACTGTCGGTCGGGCGACGAAAGACGCTCCTTAAAGACAGCCACCGCAACCTGCGTCCACCGGTTTTCGTCCCCCCGCGTAACGGTCACTTCGACCCGACGGCGTAGCGGGTTCAAGCTCGCCTCCCAGGCGTCGGTCCAAGTGGCTACGTCATGCCGCCAGAACTCGAAGAAATGTTGTGACGTTTCGGGCGAGGTCGTCACGATGCCCGCCCGACGATCGACGCGATCGATGCGGAAACGGTGTCGGCGCAGCGTTTCCAGAATCGCATCCCACACGTGAGTCGCTTCGTCCGAACCTTCAGCGACCGCAATCGCCTGCGTCGACCGGTAGTCGTTGCGCTGGTGATATGCACAACCCGAACCTGCAAGAACGGCCGATAGGAAAACCACCCAGACGTGTCTGCCAAGCGTGAACATGCGCGGGCGATCATACGACCGGACCCCCGGCGGTCAACCCGATGGTCGGCGTGAACGCCTCGCAGTAGGCTGTGACATCAAGTAGAACGAGCCTTGGGAGATGTTTCGCCGCTCAAACTCGGTTTCCTTCGCCGATTTCAGTTGCCCCGGTCCGATAAGGGGAATAGGATGGGGTGCCGGGAGGCGCTCTTCCAGACGTTTGGGGCTTTGTATGAACGATTGGCTCGAAGCCGAAAAGCGTGTCGAACACGCGCAGGATTTGTCCGAGTCGCAGCGCTGGAGTGAGGCGCTCGCGGAGTTGGACGTCGCCATTTCGATCAACCCCAACACCGCCGTCTGGCACGCCCAGCGCGGGTTCATCCTCGAGGAGCTCGATCGCTGCGCAGAAGCGACGGACGCGTACGAACGCTCGTTGGATCTTGAGCCGGGCGATCACGAGGTCGCCCTCGCCCTGGGAACCGGGCTCGCTCGCCAAAGTCGCTTCGCCCGCGCGGCTGAAGTGCTCGAAGAACTCTCCAAGAACCATGCGGACTTCGAGCCGGCCTACTGCCAGCGCATTCACTGCTACGCCGAGCTTGGCTTGCACGACCAGGCGGAGCAAATGTTTTATCTCGCCCAAGAGCTTGATCCGCGCTGCCCGCATTGCTTCTACCACGTCGGCGTTTCGTTGGCAGACCGTGGCCAAATGGAACGGGCGATTTTTTGCTGGAACCGGGCACTCGAACTGGAGCCGGGCTACATCGGCGTCAACCGACGGATCGCCCAGGCCAACCGCGCCCGAGGGCGGCAAGAAATTGCACGCGACTACTATTTACGCGAGCTGCGCGACGACCCGGGCAACATTGATCTTCTCTTCGATCTCGCGGAGCTCGCCGTTGAATCCGGAGAATTCTCGATCGCGGTTGCGAAATTCGAGCAGATCGTGGAGCTGGAACCTCGAAACCTCGACGCCCGTTTCGCCCTGGGAAAGATTCTGCTGCACCGGGGCCAATCGAAAAAGGCGTTGACGTGTTTCGAAGCGGTCGAGGTGCTGGGCGGAGGGCAGCCCAACATCCCTGAATTCGACTGGCGTCTGGGTGAGGCACTGTTCGCCAATCAGCGAGCAGGCGAAGCGCGTTCCCATCTGCTTTTGGCTGCCCAGCAGGATCCCGACAACCAGGACATTCTTTCGCTGCTGGGCGACGTGCTCTTCGCCCTGAGCTGTGCCGCACAGGCCGCTGAGTGCTGTCGCCGGGTTTTGGCGATCGACGCCGACAACCCCTTTAGCCATCACAAGCTCGCGCGCTGCCTGAGCGCCATGGATCAGCACGAGGCCGCAGCCGACCATTGTCAAAAGGCGATCGAGCTGAAGCCCGACTTCTGCGAGGCGCTCCTCGACGGCGCCCGCGCTCACATCCAGCTCGGACGATGGCGAGACGCCCGTGAAATGCTCCGAACGGTCCTACGCGACGACCCTCAGAACGCCGACGCACGAAGACTTTCCTCCGGCATGTGGCGCCGGAAGGTGGGTCGCATCCTTCGTCGCTTTCGTCCGAACGTCCGATAATCCAGGTCTCTTCCTTGGCGCAAACCTGCCCGGCAGGCTCGTTACGTGGCGTAACGGGTACAGGGTTTCCTGGATTGTAGCGCCGGGCGAAGAACAGGTAGTTTCCAAGTTCGGTGCCGGGAATCACTTGCCGGGGCGCTCCCGACGGCGGACGCCGGCCTGCAACCGAACATTGCGTTGCCAGCTATAACATTGACGTTAGCATACACGGTTCGGTTGGTGGAGACGGCAATCCAGATAGGTGTCCAAACGATGGTCATACGAATTCGACTGCTTTTGGTTTTGGTCGTGGTTATCGGCGTTTCCGCCTCTACGCTTCGCGCGCAGGAGCCCGAAGCCACCCCCCCCCGTGCGACGGCAGCCCGCCCCAAGAAGACGCAGGTGCCCAACCTGCCGGCAGCCACCGTCGAGAAGATTATGGAACAGGCTGTCGCCAACATCGCTCTGCGCTACAACCTTAACGAAGCCCAGAAACAAAAGACGGACGCCTTGATGAAGCGCGAGGTGCGCCGTTTTCTGCGTGAACACGAAAACGAGGTTTGGCCGGTTATCCGCGAGCTGCTCACGACACAGTTCGGCGCCAAGCCCCCGGACAATCCCGAGGACGTGAAGCGCATCGGCCGGGCTGCCGGTCCGCTGGCGAGGCTCGCGCGCAAGGCGATCATCGACGCCAATGCGGAATGGCGAGAGTACCTTACGCCCGAGCAGAAGGACACGCACGACTTCGACATGGCAGAAATGAATAAGACGTTCGATACGATCGATCGCAATTTTGAACAATGGGCGGAAGGAAAAGCGCCAGCCGGCGGTATCTTTCCGCCACAGCCGGCGCCGAATGCCGGTCCGCGTACGCCTCGCAAGCCGGTTGAAGGACTGCCCGAGCCGGAGGTCATCACCTTCGAGGAAGGGATCTTTGATACGTTCGTTATGGAGTTCATTCGTGACAACGATCTCGATGAAGGTCAGATCGATTCAGCCCGCTCGATCCTCAAGGAGTTCAAGATCAAGGCCCACGGTTTCCGCATCGCCAACCGGTCGCTTCTGCAGAAAGTCGCCCACGACCTGAAAACCGCAGTTGAAGCGCACGATCGCGAGTTGAGTCGAAAAGCTGAGGCCGATCGCAAAGTTGTGCTTCGCCCGGTGTACGAACTCTTTGCCGAGATGGACGAGCGCCTTCGTGCCCTGCTCACCTCCGCACAACTGGAGCGATACAAACAACGCAAACAAGCGCCAACCGTTGGGAAACAGGCGTCATCCAAGGTTCCCAAAGCGTCTGAGAAGTCTCGGAAGGCGGATCGCGGAGAGGCTGGCGATCAGTCACGCCCGTCGAAACCCGACTCTGACTCGACAGCGGGCGGCGAGCGAAAGGACGGCGGCAGCGACTGACGCGGCCGACGGCTGGCATCTCTAAAACATTTTCCGCACTCGAATGCCGGCTCCGCTCACCTTCGAGTCACATCGGACGTGGAGAAATCGCGCGGGCGAGCTGCGCTCCGCAGGAGAGCCCGCGGCTCGGAACACAGAAACGTGAAACGCTCCAATCGCGCTATCACTCGCGTCGGCACGGGGGTTATGGGCATGTAAACGTCCCATACGAACCGTTGGTCACGGAGTTTTTAGCCTATCGTCCACGCCGCACCGCACAGTTAAACCGCTCCAGCGCCGGAAAAGCTAAGCGCTTATCGGACAAACATTCCCTTCTGAGCGTCCCCTGGGCGTTTGCCTCGGACGATTTCAAATTCTACGATTTAGGGGACGGGCGCGAAGAAAGGGTGCGTAATGATTCGCACCCAGGCAACGGCTTTGAACCGGAGGCGTAGGTCGATGGAGACGATCGGATCGCAACACCCCCTGCGCCGGCTATTTGCGGGCCTCGTGGAGAACGCTTTCTGCAGCGAAGTGGGGATGTGCGACCCCGGCTTGACGACTTACGTAGCCGATCTTCTCGTCGAATTCACGCACATCGACCGCCTCAACGCGATTCGCAACGCTTCCGGTAAACGGTTGGATCAGGTGGCTGCGATGCTCGCGGTAGCCTCGCCGGACGAACCGACGTCAACGGTCGAGCGCGACCGTAGGCTGTACAAGCACATCGGTGACTACACACTGTTTTGGGCGGGCATTTATCCAGAGCAGCTCCGGCGGGCCAATTGCGATTGCTCGGACTCACTCGACGAATACGTAACGCAGGGCAAACGCTCGTACGCGATTGTGTCGGAGCTGGTTGATGAAAGCGCCTCGCTACCGCCGTCGCTGTT
>JADFRO010000189.1 GCA_022561255.1 Planctomycetota bacterium
AACTGCTCGAATCGTGGGAACAAACCCCGCCCGAACAACTGTCGGCCGGGCAGGCGTTTGCGTCGTCACAATCGATCGCGGTGTTCGAGCAACTACCGCCCGAGCAGGTGTCGGTTGTGCAGGCATCCGCGTCGTCACAGTCCGCGTCGATGGAGCAGGACGGTGCGGCCGAACCGGGAACGGTCGCCGGGGCGTAGATCGCCGTGTTACTCACATCGAGCATCGGCTCTTGAATGCCGTCACCGGAATCGTCAACCCAGTTGAAGTTGCCCGTTGCAATCAGCGTGTTACGAATGTCGAACGGATTGGTATATCCGCTAGCGGCAAGCAATGCTGCGGCGCCGGCGACGTGTGGAGAGGACATACTCGTTCCGCTGATGGTGGCACACATGCCATCTTTGTACAACGAAAGAATGCAATCGCCCGGAGCGGTGATCTCCACCGTGCTGCCCCAGTTACTAAAGTCGGCCAGTGTATCATCGACGTCGCCGTTGCAGGTCGGCCCGCCTACTCCACCCTCAGCTCCGTCCGAATCGGCAAGCGCCGATACGGTGATAACGTCCGGGTGGCTGGCAGGTGTATAGCCTGCTGCGTCGGCGTCGGAATTTCCGGCGGAGACGACGTAAGTAACGCCCGCGGCGACGGAGGCTGCAATGGCCGCGTTCTCCGCCGAGCTTGAGCCCGAGCCACCGAGGCTCATATTCGCTACGTCGATCTGGTCGGCGTGAAGTGTTACATAGTCAATCCCTGCGATGATCCAAGACGTATATCCACTTCCGCGGTCCGAGAGCACCTTCACCGCCCAGAGGCGGGCACCGGGGGCCATGCCAACCACGCCGAATTCATTGTCGATCGCTGCGGCGCTGCCAGACACGTGCGTTCCGTGACCGTTGCCGTCGTCGCCCGAGTCATCCGTGCAGCTTCCATTCATCGGGCTCCCACCGGAGCAGTCGGTCCGCGCTACAACGTTCAAGTCGAAGTGGTCAATGTCTATACCCGTGTCGATGATGGCGATGTCCACATCGATACGCAGATCGTCGATACCATCAATCGTAAGATTGGGATTCGAACTGGCGAAACTTCGCTGAATCCCGGTTGGAACGACTTGTGGATCGTTGCCGTGGCAGTTGGCTTCGCGGATCTGATCCTGCTCAACATATTTTACCAGTGGGCTGCGCCCGATCGCCTGCGCTGCTGCGGCAGGACCACCGAACGAAAACCCCTTGATCGCGTGTTTGTAGACGAAACCGATCTGAATGCCGTGTGCGGCACCCAGCTGCGCCGCGACCGCCCGAGGGTTACCAACATTGTCGTTCAGAACGACGATGTACCGATTCGGTACGACCTGCGCGACTGCGACGGTCGCAAACAAGATGGGTACGACGGCAGTTACGCCGGCCCACAGACACAGCCTGTTACACTGTCTTATCACTTTCACGTTCCTCCAAAAAGGAAACCCACCGGACAGGCGCACCCCCTGCTCCCACTAGGCGAGCCGGAACATCCAGTGTCTCAACAACATCGACGCATTGCAAGGCGAAACCCCTCCGGGTTACTATGTTTTAGGCAGCCCGATGAGCTGCGGCCACCCCCGGGGCAGGTGAATAGTTAGCGTGTCACTTTATTCGTGCCGTACGCGTGCTGAAAACGGGGCGTGGCTGATCCCCCAGGCCAACTTTGGCCTGAGGCTGTCGAAATCTACGCCTGGTGCACGCTCGCCGCCCGGAAGGGAGGTGTTGGTCGATCGAACTTCAGCGCCAGACCGACGGCCATCAGTAGCGTGAGGATGACAAGACCCCAGGTCGAGACGGCGGGGACGGCCTGACATTCGTCGGGTACACCGTCTCGGTTCCTATCGCGTGAATCCCAAGAACTGATGTCGCACTCGTCCGGAACGCCGTTCGTATTGCAGTCGTCGCTCTCGTCGTCGAGGATGTCGCATTCGTCGGGAATGTCGTTGTCGTTGCAGTCCTGGCTTTGACCCGAGCGGATTTCACGAAAATCAAATTCACCGTTGGGCTGGCAGTCGGTTTCACATTCGTCGGGAACGTCGTTGCCGTTGACGTCGAAGCTCGTCCCATCGGCGATGTCCGTCTCGTCGTGAACGTCGTTGCCGTTGCAATCCTCGCCGATGATGTTGATCACAGCCGCGAGCGTCGTTACGGGAATCTCGATGGGCGCGGGGTCGAGCGTATCGTCGAACGCGAACGTCTCGACTTCGATGAAGCCGATCGTGTACGTACCGGCTGCACCCGGCGGAACCCACAACGCCAAAGTTCCGGCGTAGTAAATGATTCCTTTGTCCGCCTCGCTGCAGAATTCAGTATCGGACGGGTTCGTGGCCGCAACCGCGAAAAAGAGGAGGGGCGAGTGGCTGCGATCGAAGGCCGCTACGCAGTCGTTCTGTAGCTGATCAAAGAAAACCATGTCTGTGCGTGTCTTGTTGATCCACGCGGGTTCACAAACGCCGCCTATGCACTTGGGACCCTTCTCGCCGTGCGTGCTCTCACAGTCGGCTGTGCTTGCACAGGGGATGCTGAACAGCTCCAACGGCGCGCCAGCGCCCGAGCCGAAAGTTTCGTACAGGATCTTGGCTTGATACGTCCGCAGGCGCCGTCCCGTGGAGCCCCATCCTTCGAGCTGAAGCTCCAGGTAGACCAAAAAGCCGCCGTCGTGAACGCGAAGCTCCTGGCCGAAAATGTCATCCTCTCCGTAACCCAGCCCGCTGCAGGTCTCGTCCTCGACGGGTCCGTAGCAGCCGTCGATGGTTCTGGCGATGGGCGTCAGGCGTATCGTCATCCCGTCCGTCGGACCGGCGACGGCCGACAAACCGGAAGCACACAAAACCGTGACGGCTGCAGCGACTGTCGATTTATCGATGGTTGAGCGACGCGCGAAGCGGGAGCGGAGCGCACTACACTTTGCAGCACTTTCGTCTGACCAGCGTGACATGGCCGCCCTCCGCGGCGAGGAACCGTTCGACGGCGACGCGCGCCAGTCGATGCGATCCGACCTTCAGCGTCCGCCATTTTAGCTTTTCGGCATGGAAATACAAGAAAATCGGTGCCACGCCGCCTTCATGCCGGCCTCAGCGATGATGCGTCACAGCGACCCGCTTTCTGGTGTTTGGTTACCCATTACGCTTCCATCCACGGCGGTGCCAATGCCCTGAGGGGCTACCTGGTGTCGTGGCCGGCCAAGTCGACGGTTGAACGCGCTCCGTCGTCCGGTGGTTTTACGCGTTTCGTGGCGGAGCTTGGGAGCGCTGTGACGACCGGACGGATTAGGCGGTCCAGATAAGCAGGGATACGACGACATGTTGGGCGTTATACGGGGCCGAGTTGCAATATGTTGTACTAAGGGGTTGGTTATCCGGACGTTGGAGCCATTTTCCTTCAAGAAGCGGAAAGCCCCCGGACGATACTAAAAACGGCGGTGGAACCGTTCGAGGTTTGGTGTGAGGATTGGCCTCCAGCAGTGCTGCCGTTCGGTATCCGTCCGGCGAGGTTGTGCCCAGGACTCGATTGCGTCAACCGGTCGACCTGAGCAGGGCCGGAGGTGAAGGAGCCGGCTGGGTACGGACCGCCGGCCATCAGCAGACGTGGCGGCATCGCTCAAGGACGTGGCGACATGAGTGAGATCATCAACATCAGTGGTGTTTTTCCGTACCCGCCTGTCGGCGGTGCGACGGGCAGGAGCACTTCCCCTTCAACTTCGCTTTCCATTGAAGCTCCGGAAGACACGGTGGAGCTATCCCGTTTCGGTCGCGCCTTGGCCGAGGTGATGGGCCAGTCAAGTCTTCGCGCCGCAAAGGTTCGGGCGATTCGCCTTGAAATCGCCGAAGGAACCTTCGAGACACAAGAGCGTATCCTCGGCACGGCCGATCGTCTTCTTACGGCGATCGCGTAGCTAGCCCGCTTTCTGTGGGCCGATTCGGATCCTACCACTTGGTTGTCAATCCGTTGTGTTCGTTGCGCGATGTCGGTCGCTGTGCGCCGGCGTTCGCCGCACGCAGTGCGTTGCACTTCCAAACCACGTCCGGCGCTCGTTCGTGAGCAACGGCGTTGTCGCAAGTCGTCGGTGCTGCTCTTCCCTTAGCCGTGTACGGAAGCGGGCGCATGCCGTTCCCACCCGCGAGTCCCGACAGGGCTGAATGCCGAGAGGTTCCGATAACCCGCCATTTCGCCCCCGTTCGGTGGAGGCGCTATGGGCAACTTTGGTGGACCTGTGGGGTAGGGGCGGTAGGGTTGCGGGGTTACGAGCCTAAGCGCTCTTAGATAAGATTGTACAATAGGTTACGATCGACAAAGGCGGCGACGAACTCCTCATTTCGGGTTGAATTGTACACTGCCAAGGGCCTACGATTTGGGTGGAGAAGACTCCTTGATGCCGGTGCCCGAGGGAGGGCAGCGATTATGTCCTACATTGACCTACAAGCGACTTTACGCGATTGGCCTTATGAGCCGGAGAAGATATCCGTCCGCAAGATTCTCGGTACGGACGACGCCGTCCGGATCCAGATGCGCGTCGAGCTTGGCATCGTGCAGATGGAAGGGGAGGGTCGACCGGACAACACGCGGCCTTTCGGCTGCGAGTCTCTGCTGGCTTATCACCTCAAACGCATCGCCAAGCACCAGGAGCGGAACGGAACCGCGCTGGGCTACGGGCTGTCGAAAGCGGACTGCGAGGCGCTTCGTGTCGAAGCATCGCTCTACTACCGGCGTTACATCGCTCTTTTTGTGTTGGAAGAGTTCGACGGTGTGCTGCGGGACACGGCGCACAGTCTGGCGATCTTCGATCTTTGCAGCGAGTTCGCGCTGGAGCCCGAGGACCGGATTGCGCTGGAAGAGTTTCGCCCGTACGTGATCATGATGAACGCCCGGGCGCGCGCCTACAACGCGGTCGAACAGGGCGAAGCACCCAGCGCACTTGCGCACGTCAACCGCGGCATCATCGATATTCGCGCCTGCTATGAGACGCTGGGGCAGGCGGGTGCTGAGGAGACGAGCGAAGAGATCGAGCTGCTACGCCGCCTGGCGTGCGAGCTGGAGGCAAAGCTTCCCGAGGGGTCGCTCGTGGGAACTCGCAACGCTCTTCGCGCTGCTATCGAGCAGGAACGCTTCGAGGAAGCGGCGCGTCTTCGCGATGAACTCAAAAAGATGTACCCCAAAGCCAGTTGAGAGCCGGCGGAGTCGTCGTTCCCTGTTCAGAGCGAGCGGTCGGCATGAAGCAGGCGCGTCGGGCGGGACTCGCTGAGTGACGCTGCGGCGGTCTTCCAACAGGGGTACGTGGCACTCTGTTCGGTTCCTTTGGGAGGACAAGCTTCCTGGCGAGCCGTTCACATATCATGACAGTCGTGGCTCGGCGGGAGCCTCGCCCTCCCGCGAGGTACGGACTGTTTATGCTCCGTCGATACTGCCGCGGACCCTTCCGACAGTGCCTTCCCGCGTGACGTGTCGACCTAATCTCCGGACATGCTATCATGTGGCCTCGCTCGCACAGGCCGGAACGTCTGGCTCGGTTGCGTAGTCCCGTACGCGGGTGGAGGGCGTGCGTCGCTAGAGGAGAGAGGGTGCGCGATATGTTCAATCGGCGGCAGGGCGGTGGGGTTCGCGTCGGCAGAAGCGCGGTTATGGCGATGGTTATCACAATGCTGCCGGCCATGTGTTCGCTGTGCTGGGCGGTAGCGCAGGAGAATCCCGGCGGGACACGCGACAAGGCCGGGGACAGCGCAATCGAGGTCACCGAGGAAACGTGGCCCAACGGACTGCCGCGTCGTCGCACGGAGGGTCGCCGCGGCCCGAATGGCGAGCTCATTCGTCACGGATTGTCCATGATCTGGTACGAATCGGGTCAGCTCAAATTGAAAACGGAATGGGTGGATGGCGTGCGTCATGGTAAGGACACCCGGTGGTACCTCCACGGGGCGATTTGGTCGGAGGGGCATTACCTCGAGGGGCTGGAAGACGGCAAGTGGACGCGCTGGCATCAGTCCACCGGCAAACACAGTGAATGGACGATGCGCCGCGGGGCGTGGGTCGGCCGTTATACCCAGTGGCATGAGAACGGAAAGAAGCGCCTCGAGGTTGTGTTCGTCAATGGGTTGCGCCAGGGGCCTCAGAGGATGTGGGACGAACAGGGTGTTCTAGCGAGCACCATCCACTTTGTCGACAGCGTCGAGCAACCCTAGGCGCACATCGCTCCAACTCTCACAGGAACCGTCGTCGTTTTTCGGTCGCACCGCGCTTGGGAGGCGT
>JADFRO010000190.1 GCA_022561255.1 Planctomycetota bacterium
GACTTGTTCGTTGTCTCGCGCAGGTCGACCGTTGGTCGGGTCGGTCCGCCGGCACGCCGTCGCGGCCGAGATCTGCATGGCGAACTCTTGTTGTGCTTCGGCCACCATCATCGAAACGCGATCCCTCCCGGCGAACGTTTCTCGATCAGGTCCGCAAGAAGCCCAATGGCTAGCGTCTGGATCGAGGCCATCGCCAACGTGACGGACGTAACGTCGGCGACAGTTCCCCACATGATTTTCGACGAAACCGCGACGGCTACCGCGATCAACAGGAGCATCGCGCTGAGCGGCGCGAAGATCTTCAGCGGTTTGAAGTACAGCACGGTTCGTACGATCAAGCTGATAAAGTTGAGCGTGTCGCGAATCGGGCGGATCGATGAACTGCCGATCCGTTTGTGGTAGTCGATCGGTACGTAGCGCACCTGATACGTATGTGTCAGCAGCGCGAGTGTGATGGTCGTCGTGAAGCTGAAACCATCGGGCAGGAGTGCGAAAAACCGCTTGATAAGCGGTCGTTTCATCACCCGCAGGCCGCTGTTAAGGTCGGGAATGTCGGTAGCGGCGAGGTAGCTGGCCAGTTTACGCAGGCACCACTTGGCGGGCCTGCGGATGAGCGGCACGTTCACGTTCTTGCCCGTGCGGGCACCGACCACCATATCGACGCCGTCCAGAAGGTCGATAAGTTCGCCGATGCGCTCGTTGGGATAGGTTCCGTCCGCGTCGGTAATGACGATGATCTCGTGCTGCGCCTCGAGCACCGCCCGTTTCAGCGAGAAGCCGTACCCCCGGTTTTGCAAGTTTCGAAGAACCTTGATCCCCGGCTCGCCGTCGAACGCTGCGAGCTCCGTTGGCGTGGCGTCTGTCGAACCGTCGTCGACCACGATCAACTCGAACGCACGACCCGTCTGCCGCATAAGGGCTGACAGCTCACGAACCGTCGACGCAACGACGCCCTGCTCGTTGTAAACGGGCACGATGACGGTGACGCCGCCAAGAGCCGGCGTCACCTGCGAACGACGTTCCGACAATGGTAGCGTTGGTCCAGGGATGTGTGGCCGCGTCACACCTCCACCGGCGACGGTGGGAGTAACAACCGTTGCAACGGAGGCCTGCTTGGTTTTGATGGTGGAAGTCACGGTTCCACTCTCTTCGGTGAGCATATTCCGCCCGTCTGCCGACCCAACCGCGACTGCGAAGCGTTCCAGCGACGCTCCGGCCTAACAATTCCGATAATCTATCGGTTAAGCAGCGACCGAGCTTAACTACGTCCGATATCTCGGAAGTGCCTAAGCCGCAAGGGGTTACGATGCTGTCGCCGGTATCGACCCAACGGTGTGTGTAGGCGTTGTATGTCGTCAGTGCGACTTGAGGTCTAGCGAGCGACCCTGTGGATAGTCGCGTGGCTACTGGGCCGGCCCTCTGTTATCCTGGGGACAGGTGGCGCCGGTCGTCGCCGCGTTTCAGGTCTCGGAGGCAAGGTCATGGCCCGTGCGACGCCATTCTTCCCCCGCAAGTACGCGATGGTTTGCCTTCTACCAATCTTCTGTCATCCGTCGCCTGCCCGAGGTGATCACGAACGCGTCAGTCTGGATCAGAAAGTCAGAGCGTCTGATCTGATTGTGATCGGGACCGTCTCTGCGATTGACGACGTGGAAGGGCAGTGTCCTGTAGCCCCACCTGCCACAAGTGCAGCCAAGGTAGCAACGATTCGAATCGAATCGGTTCTGAAAGGTCGGGTAGATGAGGAGACGATCAAGATCGGGCTTCCGACGGATTACCGCGCCGAGACGTTTCGCAACGAGGTTAGGAAGGGGAGGAGAAAGGTCATTCTCGAACCCGAGCCTTCCGGTTTGGGCGTACAATATCTGTTATTCTTGCGAGAGCTGTCGCCGCCGCACTTCGCGGCCGTAAACTGGCAGTACGGGGCACTTCGCGTCGCCGACGGGAAAGTACCCGACCCACGATGGCCTAGTAAACGCGTGTCCTCGCGTTTCAAGTCCAACGCTCTTGATAAGCGACGGGGGCAGGACGTTCCACACTATAATTCCAACGTCATCATCGCGTCCGCGTGGAAAACGCAGATTCCACTTGCACTTGCCGTCAGAGCGGTTCGTGAGGCGATCGAGCTTTCACGCTTGCAGATGGAATTGGGAATCATACGGCCCCGGCCTCGCAATACGACGGCCTACGTTCTGTTTGAAGCGCGCGCCCTGGAGCAGCGGATTCTCGTGCGCATGCCTTCCGGCACGCAGGGCGTACATCAACTTCGCCCACAGCTCCTGCTGCGAGGAGGTGAGAAGATCCCAGCCGTCGGTGCTGTATCAGTAGGCTCCGCTCCTGTCTCGGTTGATCCGCTGGGCGTGACCGTGGAGGCCACATTCAAGTTTCCGCGTCACGCAGATACGGACCGAATCGTGGGCGTGGAGCTGACCGTAAGGGGGCTCCGTGTCAAGGTCTGTATGCCCAGCGTTCCTGCAAGCGAATGTCGGAGTACACGCGTGAGAAGCGTGTGCCCCGCTTGCCGTTCCTCACCGGCGGCCCACCGCGTGGTTCGTTTTGTTTTTGATATGATCCGAAACAACAACGACTTTCACTGTATGGTTTGCGGCGCGGAGTGGTAGCAAAGTGCGAGCACTGCGATCCGACGCGCGCCGAAGTGACCCCGCTCATCGCCACCGGGCGAGCACGAGAACACCCCCCGATCCCCCCGAGTGGGGGGGATCAAGGAGGGGATCCGCGATGTCGTGGTTCGGAACGGGCCTGACTAATGGGCAACGGGGCACGCACCGGCTGGGGCGCCTTGTTCGGGAGCTGCATCGCCGTAGACCTCGTGCTTGGGCCTACCCGCGAGAATCTCCTCTTTGCCCCAGTTGGCGACGTTCTTGAACGTGTCCGAGGCGATGAAGTCGTCGAACGCCTGCTTCTTGGACCACTGGGAGACGATCAGGTACTGCTGCGGGTCGTTGATCTCGCGGAACATGTGCGTCTCACTGTGCCCATCGATTCCGCCCATGGCCTTAACGACCTTATTGAACGCTTTCTCGAAAGTCTCTTCTTTGCCTTTGAGCACTACGTAGTTCATTCCGATGGTGACCATCTGTAAAGCTCCTTCGCTGTATCGCGCGTTTCGCGCCGGTTAGAGTGTCGTTTACGCGACGAGACGTCGCGACCGATGGTTGAGCGTGGTCTTGCTCCGCACGTTAATCGGTCTGCTAGCGATGTAACCTTTGCGGTGGCATCTCGGTTCGCCGCGATGCCCGCCGGGATCCTAACAGAAAGTCCGGCTCGAACCCAACGGTCACGAAGGCTTCTTATGGAACACGCTCACTGCCCAGGCGCTCCGGCGAGCGTCGTTGGGGCGTTTGCGTTCCCACCTACCAGGACTAGCAACGGTTCACCCTCCCCGTCGCCTTGTCCGGAGGGGCCGATCGTCTTGTCGGAGTAACGGCTGATCCCGATGATCGGTGGAATCTCTTGCCAGGAGGCCAGTCGCTCCTGCGGCAGGCCGACGCCATAGTCCCAGTACTCCGTTTCGCCGCGGAGCTGCCTCGGCGTGGCGATCAGATACGCCTGCGACCGGTCTGGCAGTACGGCGTGCCGCTGGGCGATGTCGATGCTGACGTCACGCCACCAGGAGGGTGCATCTGACGCTGCGGCTACCCGCAGGCGGGCTCGCAGCGTTTGGGGAAACAGGATGCGATACCGCCAGTAGGTCGAGGGCGTCATGAAGATAGGGCGATTCTCATCCCAGTTCGCGGCGGCGATCACCTGGGACATGGCCTTTCCGACGCGGCTTGTGTCTCGATCAACAAAGCCGTTGAGCTGATGCCTACCGCCGAGAGAGATGGCGACGATCGCGGCGAATGCGACGGGCCACGCGCGACCGAGCCGCTGAGGTCCGACGGTCGCTTGCACGCCGCATCGCATGAGCCAGGCCAGGCAGAGGGCAAACGGAATGCATGCCGGCAGGATGTGGCGCCCGTGGAACACCGGCGTGAACTGGACGCCGTCCGCGAGGCGAATCGGCATCACCGCGAGGGTGAGAAACATCGCAGCCGCCCAAACGCCCAGGAATCGGCCGCGACGACTTGCTATGAGCGTAACGATGATAGCCGGCCAAAAAAAACACCCCAGCCATCCCCAGCCCGATCGTGCCGGATCGAACATCATCGCGATGCGGTGCCACGCGAACGCTGCAAAACCGACGGCCGACGGGGCACCCGCCGGATGCATTATTTCCTCGATGCCGGACTGAGCCTGTCGGTGCGCGTGGAACGTATAGAAAAAGTCTCCCGCCGCCCAGTGATAGAACGATCCTTCGACAATGGCAAATAGGGCGGCTCCCGCAGCGACCAACAACGCGTGCGCTAGTCGTGAACGGATGGTACGCGGGCCGGTCGTCCAGAGAATCACTGCGATCCCAGCGGCGACGGGGGCCGCGTACACCTTCGCGGAGATCGCCAGTCCGAGCGCAAATCCACAGGCCAGGAGCAGAAGTACGCATTGGCGCCTGCTTGTCGAGCGCGCCGCCAGAAGCGCAAGAAGGGTGGCTGTGGCCGCCCAAAGGCAAACGTGGACGTCTGGATACCCCGCTGTCGAAAGCACGCGGAAGTAGGGCAAAACCGCCACGATCGTCCCAGCGCATAGACCCTCCCACCAACCCCAAACGAGCTTTCCGATAGCTGCGACGACGAGTACGCAGAGAATCGACGCAATCAACATCGGCAGTGCGACGGTCGTGGGACTCTCACCGAAGAGATGCATGGAGGCAGCGACGGGAAGAATGACCGCCATTCGTGCGTAATGATGGTGGATACGCCGAATCTGATCTCCAGCGAGAACCTGCTCGGCTGCGGAGTGGTAGCCAACGTCGTCCGAGCCGAGCCAGCCCGTCGGGTTGGCCAGCCGGACCCAGAGGGTCAGCGCGACGACGACGGTGAGTCCAAGAACTACCCAGGGCGTGGACGCAGGATGAGAAGCACAAATCACACCCTCAGACCTTATGGAGTCTGTCGGCGAGCCCGTTGGGTTTGGTCGTAGATATCGGTCGAGCATCCCCTGGTTGTTCGGCAAACCACGGGGCAACGCTTAAGGAGCGCAGGCCGCCGTTCAACTCGCGCAATCCCCAGAGGGCTGGCAGACGCAGTACGGGGCTTCCACACGGTCACGAAGCCTGGCGCGTCTTCGGAGTGCTTCGCTGCAGGGCATCTGAGCTGAATTGCTCCTCGAGCTCGGTCACCAACGCTGCGAGGTTCTGTTCCTTCAAACCCTCCGGCGTCATCCACTGTGCGGCGCCGTTTTCCTGGAGCATCTTGGAGATGCGCCGGCATGCGAGGATGACGGTGGAGTGGTTCTTGTTGCCCATAAAGCGGCCGATCTCCGGAAAGCTCATATCCGTGTGCCTTCTCGCGAGATACATCGCGATCCCGCGCGCAAGGGCGATCGTCCTTGACTTCCGCGACGTATGGAGATCGGCCGGTGTTAGGCCGAAGTAGATCGACACGACACTCTCGATGTCCGAAAGCAGTACCACCGGTGCGGTCTGGCGAACCAGATCGCGAATGGCGTGCTCGGCGAGGCCGAGGGTGATCGGTTCACCGCTGACGTGCGCCTGAGCGACGACTTTGAGCAGCGCTCCCTCGAGCTCGCGGATGTTGGCGCGGAAGTTTTCGGCGATGTGCTGGATGACGGCATCGCTGACCTCCGCTCTTAGGCGCTGGGCACGCTGACGCAACACGTCGGTGCGAACCTGCAGATCCGGTGATTCAATCCGCACGACCATGCCGGAGACGAACCTGCTGACCAGTGATTCGGAAAAGTGGCCGATCATCTTCGGGTGGGCGTCGGACGCCAGGACGATTTGCTTGCCCGCGGCGTCGATCGATTTAAACGTGTTCAAGAAACCCTCTTGGGTGGCGCGCTTGTTGGCAAGAAAATGTACGTCGTCGATGATGAGGGCGTCGAGGTTGCGGTAGCGACTGTGGAACGAACTCATCTCCCGCGCTTTCACGGCGTAGACGAAGTCGTTGGTAAACTCTTCGCCGGATACGTAGCGCCAGCGGAGATCAGGATGATGTTCCCGCAACCCGTTGCAAATCGCCTGAAGCAGGTGCGTTTTTCCCAGCCCGCAGCCGCCGTGGATGAACAGCGGGTTGTATTGACTCGCCGGGTTTTCGATCACGCTGACAGCCGCGGCGTATGCCAAGCGGTTGGACGGGCCGGCGATGAAGTCCGAGAGCTTTCCTTT